>NZ_LZJB01000038.1:0-2699 GCF_001666895.1 Mycobacterium sp. E3298 | reverse complement strand
GTCGAAGGCGCTCCGCAGCACCGGCTCGAACGACGCCCAGTCCCTCGGTGCGCCGAACGGCCGCCGGTCTGTCCGGCGGCGCAGGATCGCCGCGGCGCGATCGCGCCGGGCCGCGGCGACGTAGTCGGTCGGGAGGAAGTCGACCGAGGCCAGGTGGTCGAGGTTGTTGGGGTTGGGAAACTCGTCGACGCTCGTCGCCCACCCGTCGGCCGCCATCGCGACGCGGAAATGGTCGAGCACCGCGCCGCAGCTGATGATCGACTCGCGGCCGGAGCCGTCGGCCGAGGGCACCGTGCGGTCCGGGTCGGCAAACAGGTCGACGCTCGGGCCGCCCGCGACCCATCGCCACGGCTGGGTGTTGTGCAGCGAAGGGGCGCGACAGGCCAGCTCCACCGCCCTGGTGAGCACCTTGGTGTCGACCATCGTCGGGGTCATCGCTCGTCGCCCCTCCTTTCCTACCTGGACCCTCGGGCATGCGGGCAGCGCGCGCCAGGGTCCTTGGTCCCCAGCGTCGGGTCATTGGACCCGGGGTCGACTGATGACCTTTGTCTCTATTGCGGCGATGCCCCGCGGCAAACGATGAAGGCGACTACCCGAAGCGAGGACCCTTTCATGGACGTCATCCGCAAAACGGCCACCGACTTCTCCGTTCGGCCCAACCTCACGGACTACGAACACGAGCGCGCCCAGTTCCACTGGTCCGATGTGCCGGATCCGTGCGAGGGCATGGGCCCCGGCCTGTGCAACATCGCCTACGCCGCCGTCGATCGTCACACCGCTGGTCCGGCCGCCACGCGCACGGCCCTGCGGTTCGTCCCGGACCGGCCCTGGGACGGTGTGATCGCCACCCAAGACCTCAGTTACGCCGAGCTCGGCCGGCTCTCCCGGCGATTCTCCAGCGCGCTGCGCTCGTTGGGCATCAACAAGGGCAACCGCGTCTTCACGCTCATGGGCCGCACCCCGGAGCTCTACATCGCGATGATGGGCGCGCTGCGCAACGGCAGCGTCGTCTCACCGTTGTTCTCGGCCTTCGGGCCGGAGCCGATCGCCACCCGAGTCAACATCGGGCAGGCCGACGTGCTGGTAACCACGAGGGCGATCTACCAGCGCAAGGTCGCCAAGATCCGCGATCGGCTCCCCTCGCTCCGGCACGTCTTCGTGGTCGACGACGGCCAGGGCGGCGGCGCGCCGCCGGGCACGCTCGACTTCTGGCAATGGCTGGACGCGGCCGACGAGAACGCGCCGATCGAACCGACCACCGCCGACGACCCGGCGCTGCTGCACTTCACCAGCGGGACCACGGGCACGCCCAAAGGCGCCATCCACGTGCATGGCGCCGTCGTGATGCACTACGTCACCGGCTTGTACGCGCTCGACCTGCATCCCGACGACACCTATTGGTGCACAGCCGATCCCGGTTGGGTGACCGGCACGTCCTACGGCATCATCAGCCCGCTCCTGCACGGGGTCACCTCCATCGTCGACGAGGCGGAATTCGACGCCGAACGGTGGTACCACATCCTGCAGGACCAGGGCGTCTCCGTGTGGTACACCGCACCGACCGCCATCCGGATGCTGATCAAGGCCGGACCGGAACTGCCCGCGCGCTACCACTTTCCGCGGCTTCGGTTCATCGCCAGCGTCGGCGAGCCGCTCAACCCCGAGGCGGTCTGGTGGGGAAAGCGGGTGCTGGGCCTGCCGATTCACGACAACTGGTGGCAGACCGAGACGGGCGGCATCATGATCGCCAACACACCCGCGTTCGACATCAAGCCCGGGTCGATGGGCCGGCCGCTGCCCGGGGTCGACGCCTTCATCGTGCACCGCGACGACGACGGGCCCGTCGACGTCGTCGACGAACCCGGCGTGGAGGGTGAGCTCGCGCTCAGGCCCGGCTGGCCATCGATGTTCCGCGGTTACCTGAACGCCGAAGAGCGCTACCGCAACGCGTTCGCCGACGGCCTCTACCTGTCCGGGGATCTCGCGAAGAAGGACGCCGACGGCTACTTCTGGTTCGTCGGCCGCAAGGATGACGTGATCAAGTCCGCCGGACACCTGATCGGTCCGTTCGAAGTGGAAAGCGCGCTGACCGATCACCCCGCCGTCGCCGAGGCGGCCGTCATCGGCATACCCGATCCGACGGTCGGCGAAATGGTCAAGGCCTTTGTCACGCTGAAGAACGGCGTCCTGGCCGACGAGGACCTGCGGCTGCAACTGATGGGCCACGCCCGCAAACGGCTCGGGGCCACGGTGGCGCCCAAGGAGATCGAATTCGTCGACTCGTTGCCGCACACGAGCAGCGGCAAGATCATGCGGCGCCTGCTGAAGGCCCGCGAACTCGGCCTGCCCGAAGGTGATACATCCACCATCGAGCAGCGCCCCGTCCAGCACGCCGAAGGGGTGCCATCATGACCGATACGAAACTGGCCCATGAGCTGTTGTCCGACATGATCCGGGTGCGGCGCATGGAGGAGAAGTGCGCGGAACTGTACAGCGCGGCCAAGATTCGCGGATTCCTGCACCTCTACGTCGGCGAGGAGGCCGTGGCCGCGGGGTCCCTGCGCGCACTGGCCGACGACGACGCGGTGGTTGCGACGTACCGCGAGCACGCGCACGCGCTGCTGCGTGGCATCCCGATGACCTCGATCATGGCCGAGATGTTCGGCAAGCAGGAGGGCTGCTCGCGGGGCCGCGGCGGT
>NZ_LZJB01000037.1:0-2039 GCF_001666895.1 Mycobacterium sp. E3298 | reverse complement strand
GGCGACCGAATGGCGGCCGCTGGACCTAGACACCGCCATCGACATGGTGGCCGACCGCTTCGTCGAGGCCCGCCGCCGGGATACGGCCCGCCGCCCGGGTACGGCCCGCCGCCCGGGTACGGCCCGCCGCCCGGGTACGGCCCGCCGGCGTGGCAATCCGGCCCCCGTGTTCCGGCAGCGGTCAAACCCGGCATCATCCCGTTGCGGCCACTCACCCTGGGTGACATCTTCAACGGCGCGGTCGGTTACGTCCGCGCCAATCCGAAGGCCACGCTGGGGCTGACGACCGTCGTGGTGGTGGTCATTCAGATCGTGACGAAACTCGCCGTGTACGGGCCGCTGGCGGCCTACGGCAGGTTGAGCACCGACCACGCGAAGGAACTGACCACCGGGGTCATCGGCGCCTGGTTGACGTCGATGAGCGCCGGCGTCCTGGTCGCCTGGCTAGGCGGCATGCTGTTGTCCGGGATGCTCACGGTCATCGTCGGGCGGGCGGTGTTCGGCTCGCCGATCACCATCGGCGAGACGTGGGCCAGGATCCGTGGGCGCCTGCTGCCCCTGTTCGGTCTGGCCCTGCTGGAGGGGGCCGCCCTGGCGGTCGTCGCCGGGCTGGTGATCGTGGTCATCGCGGTGCTGGCGGCCATCGGCAACGCCGCGGCGGCGGTCGTGCTGGGTCTGCCGCTGGTGCTGGCCGTGATCGCGCTGTTGATGTACCTGTACACGGTGGTGTTGTTCGCGCCCGTGCTGATCGTGCTGGAGCGGCTCCCGGTCCTGGACTCCATCACCCGATCATTCGCTCTGGTACGCAACGGCTTCTGGCGGGTGCTGGGCATTCGGCTGTTATCACTGCTGGTGACGTCCGTCATCGCGGGGGCGGTCGCGGTGCCGTTCGAGATCGCCAGCAAGTTCTTCCTGGTCAGCACGGCGACCGCGGCTTTCATTGCCAGCACCGCGGTGGCGTCGGTGGGCGCCGCGATCGGCGAGATCATCACCGCGCCGTTCAACGCCGGCGTCATCGCTCTGCTCTACACCGACCGCCGGATCCGCGCCGAAGCCTTCGATCTGGTGCTGCAGACCGGCGCCGCGGGCGGCCCCTACGCGACCGAGTCCACCGACAACCTGTGGCTGACACGGCCGGTCTGAGGACGAGCTGACCGTGCCCTCCATCGACATCGACCGCGATGCCGCCCATCAGGCGGCGCAGGACGAACTCAGCAAGCCGATCTACTCCAAGGGTTCGGCCGGGCAGCAGATGGCCGAGTGGCTCAACGAGATCATTTACCGGCTGCTGCAGAAGACCGCCTCTTTCCCCGGCGGGTGGCTCACGGCCACCGTCCTTTTCATCATGCTGGCAATCGCGTTGGCGGTCGCGATCCACGTCGCGCGGCGCACGATGCGCACCAACCGCGGCGGTGACTATCAGCTGTTCGAGGCCGCGCAGCTCACCGCGGCCCAGCACCGTGCGACGGCCGAAGACTTTGCGGCGCGGGGCGAATGGACCGCAGCGATTCGCCACCGCCTGCGGGCGGTCGCCCGCCAGCTCGAGGAGACGGGTGTGCTGAACCCGGCGCCCGGCCGGACCGCCAACGAACTGGCCGTCGACGCCGGTGCCGCGCTGCCCCACCTTGCCGGCGAATTAGCGCAAGCCGCAACGGCTTTCAACGACGTCACCTACGGTGAGCGACCGGGAACCCAGAGCGCATACCAGATGATCGCCGACCTTGACGAGCACCTGCGCTCCCGCTCGGCGACCGTTCCCGGGGGGCCGGGGCAAACCGCCGCGCCCGACTCGTGGGCGCAGGTGCGGTGATGGCGACCACGGCGGGTCCCCACCCGGCGAGCCCAACGGCGTTGCAGCGCTGGCGATCCTGGCGCTGGGTAATCCTCACGCTGATCGTGCTGGCCGTCATCGCCGGCCTCGATGCCTACCTGACCGCGCCGCGTCCCGGGGCGCGGATGGATCCGGCGTCGACGGCCAGTTCGTTGGCGGTCCGGCCGGGCGCCGGGTTCAGCACACCCGTCTCCTCGAGCTGGCGGGC
>NZ_LZJB01000036.1:0-844 GCF_001666895.1 Mycobacterium sp. E3298 | reverse complement strand
CTCGGCGTAGCTGTGGCTCATCACCTCGAGCACCGTGCCCCAGGGGTCGGTGGCGTAGGCCAGCACCCACGGTCGCCAGCCACGTGTCCTCGGTCGTGCTCTTCGGCATGCCCAACGTGCGCGCCATGAACTTCCTCGGCGAACCCCCCGTCGTCATCGGCCCCACCTTCGCCGACAAGACCATCAAGGTCTGCGCCACCGAAGACCCGGTCTGCTCCGACGGCATGAACTTCTCCGCCCACAACACCTACGCCGACGACGGCGCCATGATCGACAAGGGCGTCGCCTTCGCCTCCAGCCACCTCGACGCAGGCACCAGCGGCGCCTCGACCGTCTCGAGCGGTAGAGGTGGCTTCGGAAGCTGAGCGACGGGCGCCCGGCGGCACTGGCCGTCAACCACGTCGGGTTGACGGTCCCGGACATTCACGCCGCGATCGACTGGTACGGCGAGGTATTCGGGTTCCGGTGCATCATGGGCCCGCGGGTGCTCGAGGGTGGCGGGCACCCGGAGGCGGCCTCGGTGTTCGGCGGCCGGTTCCGCCGGGCCTGGCAGGCGCATCTGCTCACCGGCAACTCCGTGGGCATCGAGCTCTTCCAGTTCGTCGACCCGCCGACGCAGGACCCGGGGTGGCCGCGGGAGCGGCAGCCGTGGTTCGACCGCGGCTGGTGGCATCTGTGCATCACGCACCCCGATGTCGCGGCCACGGTCGACCGGGTCGTCGAGCACGGTGGCACGCTGCTGGCGGCGCCGTACGAATTCGTGCCCGGGCGACCGTGGGTGCTGGCCTACGCCACCGACCCCTGGGGCACGGTGCTCGAGGTGATGAGCCACAGCTACGCCGAG
>NZ_LZJB01000035.1:0-594 GCF_001666895.1 Mycobacterium sp. E3298 | reverse complement strand
GCGATGGCCTCGTCGCGGTTCGCCTCGAGGGCGGCCGCCCACGTCTCCAGGGTGCGCGCGTAGTGCAGCTGCAGTAATTGCACCTTTTCGACCGAGAATCCGGCGGGCTCAGCGAATTTGAAAATATCTTCCTGCGTCGGCAGCTGGCCGCCCGGAAAAATCTCGGTGCCGATGAATCGCGCGAATCTCACATCGCGCATAGTCAGCTTGATGCCGAGTGCGGGCATCTGCTGCCATTGATAGGTCAAAATGGTGTGCAACAGCATCCGACCGTCGTCGGGCAGGATGTGGTGGGCACGTTCAAAAAAGGCCGGCCACCGGTCGGCCTTGAACGCCTCGAAGGCGCCGATGCTGACGATTCGGTCGACCTTGTCGTCGAATTCCTCCCAGCCCTGCAACCGGACTTCGACGGAGCGGTCGGTGAGGATGAACTGCGAGAAGTGCACGATCTCGTGCGTCAGCGTCATGCCCCGCGCCCTGGCCTCCTTGAAGGAGGGGCGAACGATGGTGTGCAACAGCATCCGACCGTCGTCGGGCAGGATGTGGTGGGCACGTTCAAAAAAGGCCGGCCACCGGTCGGCCTTGAACGCCTCG
>NZ_LZJB01000034.1:0-12021 GCF_001666895.1 Mycobacterium sp. E3298 | reverse complement strand
TCGATGCGGGCGCGCTGTGTGGTCTCCCGCCGACGACCGGCGTGATCGCGACGGCGGACAAGGACGCGATCGTCGCACTGGGCGCCGACGTCGTCGTGCACACGGCCAGCAAAGCACACGCGATCGAAACGAACGCCGAGGACATCTGCCGCCTACTCGCCTCGGGTAGCACCGTCATCACTACGACGTCGTATAACCATTTGCCGACCTATGGGGCGGAAACGGAGTCCGCGTTCGTCGAGGCGTGCCGACAAGGTGAGTCGCGTTTCCATGCTGCCGGCGAGAACCCCGGGTTCATGTTCGAGCGACTGGTCGCCACGGTGACGGGGCTGAGCAAGACGATCGACCGGATCGACCTCTATGAGGCAACTGACGTTTCGGCCGTGGACAGCCGGCCGATGCTGGTCGACCTGATGGGCATGGGGAGACCGCCGGAAGACGTCAGCATCGATTCCCCGATCATCAAGAAGCTCGATATGGCGTACCGCCAGGCGCTCAACGCCACGGCCGACGTCCTCGGGATCACCCTGTCGCGCATCGACGTGGCGGTCGACGCCACCACCCTGCCGCACGACATCGAGGTACCCGCCGGCACTATCGAGGCGGGAACGGTTGTCGGGCAGAGGTTTTCCTGGGTCGGGCACTGGTCGGGCCGTCCGCTGCTGGCCATTCACGAGGAGTGGGTCCTCACCCGCGACCTCCCCCAGTGGGGCATGGCGCCGCTGGCGCCCGGCGAGAAGGCGCCCCTCATCCGCGCGGTCATCAAAGGCGAGCCGAGCTTCGAACTCCAGCTCGACGTGGGATTCGACGGCACGGCGCAACCCGGTCAGCACGCCATGCCGGGCCACCTGATGATCGCGATGGGCGCGATTCGCGCGATTCCGTATGTGCTCGCCCAACCGCCCGGCATCGTGACCGCGGCGGTATTCGGCGCGATCCAACTAGCGTGAGGCGCGCGCGACCGCGCGGGCAATGTGGTCGCTCGGCGCCGCGTGGAAGACATGCGCACTGCCGTCCGGCAGCACCCTGCGGGCAATGAGATAGTCGGATCCCATCCAGCCCTGCCGGATGAACCGACCGAACCGCAGGAACGTCCCGGGAGCGCCGCTGGCCGACGGGATCAGCTTGACCTGCTCGAGCCCGTTCTTCACTCCCTCCCCGGTGAGCGGGCGTGCCGCCGCGAGGCCGCGCACGATCACGGTCGCCGCGTCGTGCGACAGGCCCGGCATCGAATGACCAGGCCGACGACCGTATCTGGCTTCAAAGCGGTCCAGGAAGGCCTGACCGACGGTGTTGCGCTCGTCGTAGCTGTCCAGGCCGATCCAGCCGGACAACTGCCGCCTCCATTCCGCGTTGATGTGCGCCATTTCGAAGGCCGTCGTCGTGTACCGCGGGGGGTCCCAGCCGGCGGCCAGCAGCGCGTCCGTGAACCCCCACAGGCCATGCCCGAACCCGACGTGCACCAACGCGTCGGGCTCCGACGCACTCAGCGCGGCGACCGCTTTGGCCTTGTCGGCCTCCACCTGCGGAATTGCCACGGTCGCAACGACCTTCAAGCCGGCGGCGTCGTAGGCTCGTTCGGCGAAGGCGAGGTACTCCTTTCCGATCAGTGACGACTCATAGGCGATCGCGATCCTCGACCGCCCGTCCCCGATCATCACCGCCGCCAGCATCACCGGCTCCTCGGCCATCGAGCCGTTGTTCAGCGCAAAGCACCACTCTCCGAGCGCACCCTCGGACCCCGACAGGGTGACGATCGGAACGCGAGCCGTGGCCTCGACATGGGAGCGCAGCGGCACCACGTTGTCCGATACCCACGGCCCGTAGATGGCCAGACATCCCTCCGCGACCAGCTCGTCGAAGGCACGTTCGACCGCGAGGTAGGTGCCGTTCGGCAAGCCCACCACGTTTCGGGTGACGAGTTCGATCGGCCGGTCGATCAGCCCGGAGGACAACGCTTCATCCATCACCAGCCGCAGGGCGTCGATGCTGTCGTTGTCCGTGTCGCCGGAAGTCGGATAATCGTTGAGCAAGCCGACTTTCAGGGGAGCGACCGAACCGTACGCGCGAACGCCGTCGTCTGCCATAGCGGCAACATACCGGATGAAGGTTGTGTAATCGCCACCGTACGGAAACAATGATTCGCGAAACTGCATATTCGGCTTCCGGAGTGCTCGCTCCCGTCTGGCCTCACGCGAAGGGGACACCATGACGCTCACATCACCACTGGAATCGAGCGTGTCGGCGGCCGAGAAGAAATATCGCGTGATCCAGTGGGGCATGGGCAATGTCGGGACCTTGGCGCTGCGCCACTTCGCCCACAATCCCCTCTATGAGGTGGTCGGAGTGCTCTGCAACCGCCCGGAGAAAGTTGGCAAGGATGCGGGCGAGCTGGTCGGGGTGGGGCCGATCGGCGTGCTCGCAACCACGGACAAGGCCACCCTGGAGGGCCTTGACGCAGACTGCGTGTTCTACGCGCCCCTCTGGTCGGACGTCGACGAGATCTGCCGACTGCTGCGCGGCGGAAAGAGCGTCGTCGCCTCGGGTGGGGCCTGGTGGCATCGGACGGAAACCAACAGCGCCGACATCGACAAAATCGAGGCGGCGTGCCAAGACGGTGGAACGTCGTTCCACGGAGGCGGCATCCACCCCGGCTACGCGGCGGACCTGCTCGTCCTGACGCTGGCCCGGATCGTCGGCAAGACCGACCAAATCCACATCTACGAGGCGGTGAACTTCAACAAGGACACGCTGAAGTACTTGGACGAGATGGGATTCGGAAAGACACCGGACGAGTTCGCCAAGGGCAATCTCTTTCAAGATGCATGGTCGTTGTTCGCGCAATCGCTGACGATGGTGGTCGAAGGCTTGGGCAAGAGTGTCGACAAGTTCACGACAGACGTCGAACTGGGCCTAGCCACCCGCGACATCCCGTACGAGGGCACCGCGGACATGGACATGCCCGGCCTGCGAGGTGTGATCAAGACGGGCACCGTCGCATCCCAACATCACCTCTGGACGGCGTGGGTGGACGGCAGGCCGTTCATCACCTTGCACGAGCTCTACTCGTTCATCGAGCACGACGCCATCGACCCGAGGCCCGATTGGGAACCGTATTACCACTACCGCGTGGTGATCGACGGTGACCCCGGCACCGAGCTCATCCTGCGCGGCAGCCCGCAGGCGCGCGAGCACGCGAAGCCCGGTTACATAGGCTACGCATGGACCGCGATGGAGCCCGTGAACTCCATCCCCGCCATCTGCGATGCGCCGCCGGGTTTCAAGTCGCACGCCGATCTTGGACTCATGACGGTTCGCGGGATCGTGCGCTGAGGCGGCACGTCCCGACGCTCAACATTCAAACTGAAGGTTGCTACGATCGTCGGCATGGCGAAGCGTGGCGGGGCGGACGAGGATCGACGCGCCCGGGGCGAGCAGACCCGTCGCGACCTGATCGACGCGGGTCGCGAGCTGTTCGTTGAACACGGGTTCTTCAACACGAGCATCAGCGACATCGTGACGAGGTCGGGCGTCGGGACGCGCGGCGCCTTCTACCACCACTTCAAGGACAAAGCCGAGCTCTTTCGAGCGGTATTCGAAGACGTCGAAAACGATCTCACCCTCCGGTCCATTGCCGCTCCCCCGCCGGGCGCGGACGCCTGGGAACGGCTCACGCGTGGATTGCACGGATTCCTTGAAGCCGCAATGGAACCCGCGGTGCAGCGGGTGATACTTGTCGACGGACCGGTGGTGCTGGGCTGGCAGACCCTGCGCGAAATCCAGAATGGCAACAGCATCGCCCTGATCAACGAGGTGGTCCGCGAGGCGATCGCCGAGGGCACCATCGACGATCAACCCGTCGGGGAACTGACGCACATGCTCATCGCCGCGCTCGAGGAGGCCTCGCTGCTCGTCGCGCACTCCGCAAACCCCAAGAGCGCGCGTCGCCGGGCCGCCAGGATCCTGGACCGGCTACTGCTCTCGTTTGCCGTCGAGCCGCACGCGACGCCGCGGCGCTGAGCGTTGCCGAAGTGTGGAGGCCACGTCACCAGTGGAAATGAATATTTCCAGAAATCGAAATAGTTACTCTGCCAATCTGATAGCCTCGTTCTCAACCTCTGTGCAAGGAGACTCATGCAGCCCGAAGACATGATCTTGGTCAGCGTCGACGATCACCTGGTGGAGCCGCCGAACCTGTTCGAGGGCAGGCTTGCAAGCAAGTACGCGGACGCGGCGCCCCGGGTCATCCGCCGGCCCGACGGCTCGGAGGTGTGGACTTTCAACGACGCCATCATTCCCAACATCGGGCTCAACGCTGTGGCGGGACGCCCACGCGAGGAGTATGGCGTCGAGCCGACCGCTTTCGACGAAATGCGGCCCGGGTGCTACGACATTCATGAGCGGATCAAAGACATGGATGCGGGCGGCGTGCTGGGATCGATGTGCTTCCCGTCCTTCCCCGGCTTCGCGGGCCGGCTGTTCGCCACCCACACCGACAAGGACCTCGCCCTCGCCGTCACCCAGGGATACAACGACTGGCACATCGACGAATGGTGCGGCTCGTATCCCGGGCGCTTCCTGCCCATGGGGCTGCCCGTGCTGTGGGATCCCGAATTGTGCGCCAAAGAGATCCGCCGCAACGCCGCCAAAGGCTGCCACTCAGTCACCTTCACCGAAAACCCCGCGACGCTCGGCTTCCCGAGCTTCCACGACGAGTATTGGGATCCGATGTGGCGGGCTCTGTCGGACACCAACACGGTGCTCTCGGTCCACCTGGGGTCCTCCGGCAAGATCACGATGACCGCCGACAACGCGCCCGTCGACGTAATGATCACCCTGCAACCGATGAACATCTGCTCGGCGGCCGCCGACCTGCTGTGGTCCCGCGTCATCAAGGAGTTTCCCGACGTCCGCTTCGCACTGTCCGAGGGTGGCACCGGCTGGATTCCCTATTTCATCGACCGCCTCGACCGAACCTACGAAATGCATCACCTGTGGACCGGCCAGGACTTCGGAAACAAACTGCCCAGCGAGGTGTTCCGGGAGCGCTTCCTGACCTGCTTCATCGCGGACCCGATTGGCGTCAAACTGCGCCATGACATCGGCATCGACAACATCGCCTGGGAGTGTGACTACCCGCACTCGGACTCGTCGTGGCCCGCGGCAGCCGAGGAGCTTGCCTTGGTCATGGTTGACCTCCCCGACGACGAGATCAACAAGATCACGTATGAGAACGCATGCCGTTGGTACTCATTCGACCCGTTCCAGCACCGCACCCGAGAACGATGCACGGTCGGCGCCCTGCGCGCCGAAGCCGGTGACCACGATGTCGAGATCCGTAGCTTCGACCACGGCCGGTTCGAACGCACCGCGGGCGCGACCCTCGGCACTATGAGCGCCAAGCTCGATGTCTGACAACGGACAAAGCCCGCTGCGGGTCGCTGTCGTCGGTGCCTCCGCCGGCCTCGGACGATGCATCGGCATAGGGCTTGCCCAGCGAGGCGCGCATGTCGCGCTGCTGGCGCGGCGATACGACAGGCTGGTCGATGCCGCCGGGGAAGCCGGCAACGGCGCGGTGGCCGTCGCCTGCGACGTCACCGTCGCCGACAATTGCCAGGCGGCGATGTCCGAGGTGGTCGGCGCGCTCGGCGGGCTCGACGCCCTGGTCTACACGACCGGCATGGGTGTGCTCGCGCCGCTGCGCGAGGTGACCGCGGAACAGTGGGCGCAACTGTTCGCCACCAACGTCACCGGCGCCTCACTCGTCACCGCCGCGGCCGCGCCCCATTTGGCCGCGGCGGCGGGCGGTGCCGTTTACCTCTCGTCGCTCAGCGCGTCGTACACGACGCCGTGGCCGCTGCTCGGCGCATACGCGGTGTCCAAGGCGGCGCTGGACAAGCTTGTCGAGGCCTGGCGCATCGAGCATCCGGAGATCGGCTTCACCCGTCTGGCCGTCGGCGACAGCCTGGGCGGCACCGGCGACGCGCAGACTGAGTTCAACAAGGCGTGGGACCCCGACGCCCTGGAAGCGGCTATCAGATACTGGATGGATAACAAATACATGCTCGGCGGCCTCGTCGACGTCGAGCACCTGGTTGACGTTGTCGATTCCGTTATCCGTTGCGGCAAAAGCAGTTTCATCCCACATCTGACTCTGGCCCCACGCGCCTCTGATGCAGTGAAGGAGCTTCGGAATTGGTGAACCACGAACCGCGCATGCTCATCGACGGCAAGCTCGTCGAGTCCGTATCCGGGCGGCGATTCGACAACGTCAATCCGGCGACCGAGGAGGTGCTCGGCACCACCTGCGACGGCACCCACGCCGACATGGAACGCGCCATCGCTGCGGCACGGCACGCGTTCGACAACGCGGCGTGGTCACGCGATGGCGAGGCGCGGGCCGCCGGCCTGCGGCAGCTGCAGGCGGCGCTGGAAGCCGAACGTGAGGACTTACGCGGCGAGCTCGTCGCGGAGGTCGGCTGCCCCGTGCTGTCCACCTACGGACCGCAGCTCGACGTCCCCCTCCGCGAAGCGCTCACCTGGCCTGCGGACATGATCGGTGAATTCGCTTGGGAACGGCCGCTTCCCGACAAGGACGCCTTCGGCCTGGGCAGCCTGACGGCCCGCGAAGTCTGGAAGGAGCCGATCGGAGTCGTCGGTGTGATCACGCCCTGGAATTTTCCTTTCGAGATCATCCTGAACAAGATCGGCCCCATCCTGGCGATGGGTAACACCTGCGTGCTCAAGCCCGCCCCGGACACACCGTGGAACGCCACCAGAATCGGCCGCATCATCGCCGAACACACCGACATCCCGCCCGGGGTCATCAACATCGTCCCGTCGTCCGATCATTCCGTCGGAGAGGTGATTTCGACCTCGCCACTGGTAGACATGGTGGCGTTCACCGGCTCGACCGCTACCGGCAGGCGCATCATGGCGGCGGCCGCCGAGACCATCAAGTCCACCTTCCTCGAACTCGGGGGCAAGTCCGTCTACCTCGTCCTCGACGAGGAGGGAGACATCGGCGGCGCGGTCGGCGGCAGCGCCTTCATCTGCATGCACGCCGGGCAGGGCTGCGCGATGCCCACCCGACTGCTGGTCCCCAACTCGCGCTACGACGAAGCGGTCGAAATCGTCAAGACAGCGATGGAGAACAACAAATACGGTGACCCCACGGACCCGTCGGTGCTGCAGGGTCCACTTGTCTCCAAAAGGCAGCATGACCGCGTGCTCGGCTACATCGAGAAGGGTAAGCAGGAAGGCGCCCGACTGGTCACCGGCGGCGGGGTGCCCAAGCATCTCCCCAAGGGCTATTACGTCGAGCCAACGGTATTCGCCGACGTCGACAACAAGATGACGATCGCCCAGGAGGAGATCTTCGGGCCGGTGCTGTCGGTCATCGGGTTCGACGGCGACGACGACGCCGTGCGCATCGCCAACGATTCGATCTATGGCCTGTCGGGCGTGGTGTTCGCCGCTGATCTAGATCGCGCGAAATCCGTCGCACGCCGGATCAGAACCGGCACCCTGGGCATCAACGGCGGACTCTGGTACGGCGCGGACGCGCCGTTCGGCGGCTACAAGCAGTCCGGTGTCGGACGACAATGCGGCATCGAGGGGCTCGAAATCTTCACCGAGACAAAGACCGTCGGCTGGCCTGCCGCCTGACTCCCAACTGAAAGAAGCGACAATGAAGTCCAAAGCAGCGGTGTTACGCGGCGTCGGTATCGATTGGGAAGTCACCGACGTCGAGCTCGATCCTCCGCACGCCGGCGAGGTTCTGGTCAAGATGGCCTACGCCGGCATCTGCCATTCTGACGAGCACTTCTACACCGGCGACAGTGTGCCGACGGCCGAGATGGAAGAAATGATGCGGGCGTCCGGCATTCCGGTACCCGAATGGTTCCCGATGCTCGGCGGCCACGAGGGCTCGGGTGTCGTTGAAGAGGTCGGTCCCGAGGTGAAGACACTCAAACCTGGCGACCATGTGGCGATCTCGTTCCTGCCTGCTTGCGGTAGCTGCCGATGGTGCGCCACCGGGCACACGTACCTGTGCGACATTGGCTCCGACATTTACAGCAAGGCAATGACCACCGACGGCACCCGGCGACGCCACCTCGGCGACGAGGATCTGATGGCGATGATGCAGGTCGGCACGTTCTCCGAGTACGTGGTGGCGTCCGAGCGTTCGCTGGTGAAGGTGAATGACTGGATCCCCTTGGAGGCCGCATCCCTGGTGTCCTGTGGTGTGACAACGGGATTCGGCTCGGGATCCGTCGCGGCAGGCACGGGAGCGGGTGACACCGTCGTGGTGATTGGTGTCGGCGGGATCGGCATGAACGCGGTGCAGGGCGCGAAGGTCGCGGGCGCCAAGCACATCGTCGCCGTCGACCCCAACGAATTCAAACGTCAGATCGCGCCGACGTTCGGCGCAACCCACACCGCCGTCGATGCCGGTGCGGCGGTCGAACTTGTCAAGGAGATCACCTGGGGAGTCATGGCCGACCGCGTCGTTCTCACCCCCGGGGTGGTGCCGGCCGACCTGATCTTTACGGCGATGATGTTGTTGCGCAAGGGCGGAACCTGTGTGCTGACCGGGATGGCCAAGATCACCGACATGATGGTCCCGATGATGCTCGGCGACATGGTCAACTCGTGCAAGACCTTCAAAGGGGCGCTCTACGGCGAGATGAACCCGCGCGAAGCGATGCCCAAGCTGCTATCGATGTACGAGGCGGGCCTGATCAAGCTCGACGAGTTGGTCACGCAGAAGTACAAGCTCGACGACATCAACGCGGCCATGAAAGACCTTCGCGCCGGCAAGAACATCCGGGGCGTCATCGCTTTCGAGTAGTTGGACGGCGACGGGGAGCCGATGGGCCCGCGCATGCCGCGCGTTGCGAAGCAAGCACCCGACCCCTAAAAGCTGCCATTGACTAATGTCACCATTTGGTATTGACTTCCCGGCATGGCGGACGGTGTTCCGGCCCGCGGGTCATTGCGGTCCCGCGGCGCGGCAGCGGTAAGTGCTTACACCCTGCGGCCCGTAACCGGCCTGCTACCGCCCGAGCGGGCGTGGGGCCTGTGGCTGTCGCGCCAAATCGTCGCCCGGATCATGGGCACCTTCGGGCCCTCACTGGCGGGCACCCGAGTCGAACACGTCGACACGAGGCTGCCGGACGGTCGCCGGGTTAAGGGCGAATGGGTTTACGGGCCCCGCACGCCGACAAGTGATACCGCGCGGTCGTCCACCTCCGCGGGCGCCGTCTACTACGTGCACGGCAGCGGCTTCGCCGTGTGCTCGGCCAAGACGCACCGCCGGTTGACATCCTGGCTGTCGTCACTGACCGGTCTGCCGGTGTTCGGCATCGATTATCGACTCGCGCCCCGCCACCGCTTCCCCACCGCGGCCGACGACGTGCGCTCGGGCTGGGACTGGCTGGTGAACTCGTGCGGTTTGTCGCCGAAAGGGCTTGTCGTCGCCGCGGATTCGGCGGGCGGCCATCTGGCCGTCGACATGTTGCTGCAACCCGAGGTGGTGGCCGATCACCCCGCCGCACTGACGTTGTTCTCCCCGCTGTACGACCTCAGCTTCGAGTTGTGTCTCGCCCGAGAACGACTGCGCCGCGATCCCGCGATCCGGGCGGCCGACGCGGCCCGCCTGGTCGGCATGTATCACGCCGGCGTCGATCCCGCGCACCAGCGGTTGACGCTCAACGTCGCCGGCGGCCCTCCGCTTCCCCCGACATTGATCCAGGCCGGGGGCGCGGAGATGCTGCAAGACGACGCCCGTCAGCTCGCCGCCGACATCGAAACCGCCGGCGGCCGTTGCGAATTGCAGATCTGGCCACACCAGGTGCACGTCTTTCAGGCGCTGCCCCGGATGACGCCCGAAGCCGCCGCGGCAATGGGCTACGTCGCGCGCTTCGTCACCCACGCGTTGCAGGATGCACGCGTCACAACGCAGGAGGTGCGCTGAGCGATGCTGGACAGACTGCTGGGCAGGCCGAAGACCAGCCGCGGTGCGTCCGCGGTGGTGACCGGCGCCGGAAGCGGTATCGGGGCGGCCTTCGCCATCGAACTCGGCCGCCGTGGCGGCAGGGTCGTCTGCAGCGACATCGACGAAGCGGCCGCCCAACGGACGGCCGACGCGATCACCCAACTGGGCGCCAGTGCGACGGCGATCCGCTGCGACGTCTCGCACTTCGAGGACGTGCGGGCGCTGGCCGGGCAATCACAGGCCTGGTTTTCCGGATGCCCGACGCTGGTGATCAACAACGCCGGCGTCGGCGCCGGCGGCGCGGCCATCGGTGATACGCCCCTGGACGATTGGGCATGGACCATCGGAATCAACCTGTGGGGCCCCATTCACGGCTGCCACGTCTTCGCACCGATCCTCCGGGAGCCGTCGCCCGCCCCCCGCGGCATCATCAACGTCGCGTCGGCGGCGGCGTTCGGCGCGGCGCCGGGAATGGCCCCCTACAACGTCAGCAAGGCCGGCGTGCTGTCACTGTCCGAGACCCTGGCCGCCGAATTGGCAGGCACCGGCGTGCGAGTAACCGTGCTGTGTCCGACCTTCGTCAAGACCAACATCGTCGAATCCGGCCGCATCAGCGAGGAATCCAGCGAACTGGCCAACAAGCTGATGCGCTGGACCGGATTCTCGGCGGACAAAGTCGCGCGGATCTGCCTGGACGCGCACGACCGCGGCGACCTCTACTGCATGCCACAGCTCGACGCCAAAATCGGCTGGAGCATCAAACGCCTGACACCACACGCCTATACACGTGCGGCCGGTCTGGCCTCGCGGATCAACCTGCCCTGACCAAAGCAAAGGAGCTCCCAGTGGCCATCGACATGGAAGCCATGCTCGCCAAGATCAAGGACCGCCAATGGGCGCTCGCCGACATCGATTGGGACGCGCCCGGCGCCGACACCATCCGGGAGGAATTCCGGCCCAAGCTCAAGGCTTTCATGGCCGACCTGTGCTGGATCGAGAACGTGGGCGCCCGCGGATTCGCGGCCCTGGCCAAGAAGGCGCCCAACCCGACACTGGCCGAGATCTACCGGTACTTCCACGCCGAGGAGCAACGGCACGCCAACGCCGAGATGGCGCTGATGAAGCGCTGGGGCATGCTCGACGACGGCGAAGTTCCCAAGCCGAACGTCAACATCCGGCTCGCCATCCAGTGGCTCGACGCCTACTCCGACGACATGCCGTTGTCCGTGCTGGGCACCGTGATACCGATGCTGGAGGTCGCCCTCGACGGCGCGTTGCTGAAGTTCTTGCTCGACACCGTTGCAGACCCGGTGTGCCATCAAGTCTTCGAGAAAATCAACAACGACGAATCACGCCACATCGCCGTCGATTTCGCGGTGCTCGACATGATCGGCCACGCGAGGGCCCGCAAACTTGCCATCGAATTCGTCGGGACAGTCGCGTCGCCGGGCGTGATCGTCGGCACCCTGATGTATATCCCGCTGCTCAATCGCGTCCGCAACGAGATGGCCGGCATGGGCATGGAGCCCGAGCGCCTCTACAACGCGGTCAAACGCTTCAAGCAGCTCGGCGAGCGGGGTGAGCGCACCTCGCGGGTGCCGGCATACCAACTGCTCAAGCGACACGCCGCGATGGTCGTCAACCCCGCCCACCCCTACCACCTGCTGGCCAATTCGATGGTGTGGCTGTCGGACCGCTATCCCAAGCCGTTGCTCAAACCCGTGCCCAGCTGGTTCAAGGAACTCACCTACCGGCCGGCCGCGTGATGATGGCCGCCGACCGCGCCCACGCGGTGCTCGTCATCGGAGCCGGCTTCACCGGACTGGGGGCGGCGATCCGGTTGGCCGACGCCGGGGTCGACGACGTCGTGATCCTGGAACGCGGCGACCGGGTGGGCGGAACCTGGCGCGACACCACCTATCCCGGCGCCAGCTGTGACGTGCCCTCGCTGCTGTATTCGTATTCGTTCGTCAAGAACCCGAGCTGGTCGCGGACGTACTCCCCCGCCCGGGATATCTGCC
>NZ_LZJB01000033.1:0-976 GCF_001666895.1 Mycobacterium sp. E3298 | reverse complement strand
CGGGATCATGTAGTCCAGCACGGCGACGGTCTGGTCGGGCGTGCCGTCGCTGGGCGAGATACCGGTGCCGCCCGACGCGATCCGCCGGTCGGGCCTGCCGAAGGTGCCCACGTCGGTGTTGTCCCGAGGGGTGTGCGGTGTGGCGGGACGGACCCTGATCGTCAACCTGCCCGGTTCGCCCGGTGGCGTGCGGGACGGCCTGGGCGTGCTCGACGACGTGCTCGATCACGCGCTCGATCAACTCGCCGGCGGAGACCACCAGCGATGACGCTGGTCGTCCGTGCGGCCATGACCGATCACCCGATCTTCCTGGCCGAGCACGAAGAGCTCGTGGCCCATCAGTCGGCGGGGGCTGTCGTCGGCTTCGTCGGCATGATTCGCGACCACGACGGCGGACGGCGGGTGGTGCGGCTGGAGTACTCCGCGCATCCGTCGGCCGAAGAGGTGTTGGCCAAGGTGGTCTCCGACGTCGCGGACCAGTCGACCGGGGTGCGCGCGGTCGCGGCCAGCCACCGGATCGGGGTGCTGCGCATCGGGGAGGCGGCGCTGGTGGCGGCGGTGGCGGCGGACCACCGTCACGCGGCGTTCGCCACCTGTGCGCAGCTGGTCGACGAGATCAAGGCGCGGCTACCGGTATGGAAGCACCAGTTCTTCGACGATGGGACCGAAGAATGGGTGGGCTCGGCCTAACGCCGTAGCGATTGGAGTGCCGGCACGCCCCGAAGCGAAAAACGTCCGAGGCGTGCCGGGCAGTCTTACGGGCGGGACTCAGGTGGCCGGGGCCGGCTGGGCGATCGCGTCGAGCGCGTCGTTGCCCTGGATGTCCTGAGCCCGGATGGCGTCCCACAGCTGCTTGGTGTAGCCGGCCGAGGAAACGTCCTGCGGCATGTTGGCCGGGACGAAACCGTGGAAGTCGGTGTCCACCGGCGCGTCGGCCGGGGGCGCCGGGGGCAGGTCCGCCGGGGGCGCCGGCCGA
>NZ_LZJB01000032.1:0-5715 GCF_001666895.1 Mycobacterium sp. E3298 | reverse complement strand
GACCGCGATCGTGCTGACGCGCGCCGGGGCGGCCGCCGAGGCCGCCGAGGCGGCCGAGATCCGTCAGCGGGTTCGGCACGCCATGCTCGGCGAGACCGAATTGCTCTTGGCCCCAGACTTTTTCACCACCTGGGCGGTCAATTGTCCGGCGGCCGGCGGTGTCGACATCCAGGTCAAGCGCGGCTTCGCCGACAACGAACTCAATCGGTACCGCTACGACGTCGTTATCCACAAGGCGCCCGCGCAGGTCCATTCGATGGCCGACGCCCCCACGTGGTCGTGGACAGAGTGCGCGGGCTTGACGGGCTTGCGCGACGAACTCGCCTCCCAGCGGCCGGCCGTCGTCCGGATCACCGACATCCCGCAGGCCGGGGTGGTCAACGACGTCCGCGTCGAAGCGGCGCTCGCCGCCGGGCGGCCCGTCGCCGACGCGCTCGCCGAAGCCGATGTCGAGGACGCCGCCGTCGCCGAGGAACTGCATCGCCTCGGGGAGGCCGCCGGTTACCTCGTCGCGGTGACCTGGGGCGCCCAACCGGGGACGCTCAGTGCGGTCTTCGTCGACGCCGGGGACCAGCCCGCCGCGCCCCTGACCGACCTCTACCTGCCCGCCCCGCGACAGCGCGCCAGCCACGCCAACGACCCGCGCACCAACACCAAGATCGGCGAGGTGCGCGACCAGCTGAGCGCGTGGCTGCCCGAGTACATGGTGCCGACACACATTGTCGCGCTTGAGGAATTCCCGCTGACCTCCTCCGGCAAGCTGGACCGCAAGGCGCTGCCGGCGCCGGAGTACCAAGACGTGGACCGCTACCGCGCCCCGGCTACGCCCGCCGAAGAGATCCTCGTCGGCATCTACGGACAGGTGCTCGGGCTCGAGCGGGTCGGCGTCGATGACTCGTTCTTCGACCTGGGTGGCGATTCCCTGTCGGCGATGCGACTGATCGCCGCGGTGAACGCGAGCCTGAACGCCGACCTCGGGGTGCGCGCCGTGTTCGAGGCGCCCACGGTCGCCGAGCTGGTGCTCCTCATCGGCGACGAGGCGAACCGCCCGGTGCCCCTGGTGGCCGGGGAACGCCCGGATGTGATTCCGCTGTCGTTCGCGCAGACGCGGCTGTGGTTCATCGACCAGTTCCAGGGCCCCTCGCCGATGTACAACGTCACCGTCGCCTTGCGGCTGTGCGGGCAGCTGAACGCCGACGCGCTGGTCGCGGCGCTGGCCGACGTCGTGGACCGCCACGAGAGCCTGCGCACGGTGTTCGCGGCGAGCGACGGAATCCCGCGGCAGGTGGTGGTCTCCGCCGAGCAGATCGGATTCGCCTGCGCCGTCACCGACGCCCGCGGCTGGCCGGAAGACCGCCTGCGCGAACAAGTGGCCGGGGCGGCCCGGTACGCCTTCGACCTCGCAAGTGAAAGTCCCTTGCACACCGAACTTTTCACCGTGAGCAACGACGAACACATCCTGGTGGTGGCGGTGCACCACATCGCCGCCGACGGCTGGTCGATCACCCCGTTCGCCCGCGACCTCGGGCTGGCCTACGCCAGCCGGTGCGCGGGGCGGGCCCCGGACTGGGCGCCGCTGGCGGTGCAGTATGTCGACTACACCCTCTGGCAGCGCGCGCATCTCGGCGAGGTGGACGACCGCGACAGCCGGATCTCGGCGCAGCTGGACTTCTGGACCGACACGCTGGCCGGGTTGCCCGAACGCCTGCAACTGCCCACCGATCGGCCCTACCCGCAGGTTGCCGACCACCGCGGCGCCCGCCTCGCGGTGGACTGGCCGGCGGAGCTACAGCAACAGATCCGCCGCGTGGCGCGCGAGCACAACGCGACCAGCTTCATGGTCATTCAAGCCGCGTTCGCCGCGCTGCTCTCCAAAGTCGGCGCCAATGACGATGTGGCGGTGGGCTTTCCGATTGCCGGCCGATCCGAGCCCGCGCTCGACGAGCTGATCGGCTTCTTCGTCAACACCCTGGTGCTGCGGGTCGACGTGGCCGGCGACCCGACGTTCGCCGACCTGTTGGCCCAGGTGCGGCGGCGCAGCCTGGCCGCCTTCGAGCATCAGGACGTGCCCTTCGAACTCCTGGTGGAGCGGCTCAACCCGACCAGGAGCCTGACCCATCATCCGCTGATCCAGGTGCTGCTGGGGTGGGAGAACTTCCCCGGGGAGGTCACCGCGCCCGCCGGCGGGCTGGCGCTGGGCGATCTGCAGGTCACGCCGATGCCCGTGCACACCGACACCGCTCGCATGGACCTGACGTTCTCGCTGGCCGAGCGCTGGACCGACTCCGGCCAACGGGCCGGCATCGCCGTCACGGCCGAATACCGCACCGACGTCTTCGAAGGCAAGACCGTCGAGGCGTTGATCGAGCGGTTGCAGCGGATGCTGACGGCGGTCACCGCCGAGCCGCGGAGCCGGCTGTCCGCGGTGGACCTGCTCGACCCCGCCGAACGCGCCCGGCTCGAAGAATGGGGCAACAGGCGGGTGCTGACCGAGCCGGCCGCGCCGGCGTCGGTTCCGGCACTGTTCGCCGCGCAGGCGGCCCGCACCCCCGACGCGGTGGCGCTGGTCTGCGACGGCCGGTCAATGACGTACCGCGAACTCGACGAGGCGGCCAACCGGCTGGCGCACCTGCTGATCCGGCACGGCGCACGCCCGGGTGAGCGTGTGGCACTGCTGTTTTCGCGTTCGGCCGAGGCGATCGTGGCCATCCTGGCCGCACTCAAGTCCGGGGCGGCCTACCTGCCGATCGACCCGGCGCTGCCGGCGGCCCGGATCGAGTTCATGCTCGGCGACGCCGCGCCGGTCGCCGCGGTCACCACCACCGAGCTGGCCGACCGGCTGAACGGGTTGGACCTGGCGGTCGTCGACGTCGGCGACCCCGCCCTGGCCACCGAGCCCCGCACGGCGCCGCCGGCGCCCGCGCCCGAAGACCTCGCGCACATCATCTACACCTCCGGCACCACCGGTGTGCCGAAAGGCGTTGCGGTAACCCAAAACAACGTCGCACAGCTCTTCGACTCGCTGCGGATCGGCATCGAACTGTCGCCGGAGCAGGTCTGGACCCAGTTCCACTCCTACGCCTTCGACTTCTCGGTGTGGGAGATCTGGGGCGCACTGCTGCACGGCGGCCGGCTGGTGGTGGTGCCCGAATCGGTTTCGCGCTCACCGGGAGAATTTCATGCCCTCCTGGTCGACGAGCGCGTCACCGTGCTCACCCAAACCCCGTCGGCCGTGGGGTTGTTGCCGACGGACGGGCTGGATGCGACCGCTCTGGTGATCGGGGCGGAGCCCTGCCCGCCCGAACTGGTGGATCGCTGGGCGCCCGGACGGGTGATGGTAAACGTTTACGGCCCAACCGAAACGACGATGTGGGCGTGCAAGAGCGCGCCGTTGGCGGCGGGGTCGGGCTTCCCCCCGATCGGCTCACCGGTGACGCGGGCGGCCTTCTTCGTGCTGGACGAGTGGCTTCAACCGGTCCCCGCCGGGGTGGTCGGAGAGCTGTACCTGGCCGGCGACGGTGTCGGGGTCGGGTATTGGCGCCGATCCGGGTTGACGGCGTCGCGCTTCATGGCCTGCCCGTTCGGCGGACCGGGAACCCGGATGTACCGCACCGGCGACCTGGTGTGCTGGGGGCCCGACGGGCAACTGCGCTACCTCGGCCGCGCCGACGAACAGGTCAAGATCCGCGGCTACCGCATCGAACTCGGCGAAATCCAGTCCGCCCTGGGCGCTTTGGACGGTGTCGAGCAGGCGGTGGTCGTCCCCCGTGAGGACCCTCCCGGCGACAAACGGCTGGTGGGTTACGTCACCGGGACGGTGGACGCGGGCCACGCCCGCGCCGCGCTGGCCGAGCGGCTCCCGGCGTACATGGTGCCGGCCGCGGTCGTCGTCCTCCCGGCGCTGCCCATGACCGTCAACGGCAAGCTCGACACCCGCGCCCTGCCCGCCCCGGACTACCACGACGTCGGCAACTACCGCGCCCCGAGCACGGCGGTCGAGGAGATCCTGGCCGGCATCTACGCCGAGGTGCTCGGCGTCGAAAGCGTCGGGGTCGACGACTCGTTCTTCGATCTCGGCGGCGATTCACTGTCCACGATGCGCCTGATCGCGGCCATCAACAGCTCGCTCGAGACCGAGCTGCCGGTGCGCGCCGTGTTCGAGGCGCCGACGGTCGCGCAACTGGCCCCCCGCATCGGCGAGACCGCGGGGCGCCTGCGGCCGTTGGTGGCGGGAGACCGCCCGGCCGTGATCCCGTTGTCGTTCGCGCAGAGCCGGTTGTGGTTCATCCAGCAGTTGCAGGGCCCGTCGCCGATCTACAACATGGCGGCCGCGTTGCGGCTGCGCGGGCGCCTCGACACCGATGCGCTACGGGCGGCGCTGGCCGACGTGGTCAACCGCCACGAGAGCCTGCGCACGCTGTTCCCCGCCCGCCACGGAACGCCCCAGCAGCTGGTGCTATCCGCCGAGGAGGTCGACTTCGGCTGGGAGGTCGTCGACGCCACCGGATCCCCGGCGGGCGAGGTGGACGAGGCCATCGCGGCGACGACCCGCCATACCTTCGACCTGGCCACCGAGACCCCGCTGCGGGCAAAGCTTTTCGCCCTCGGCGAGCGCGAACACCTGCTGGTCATCGTCGTGCACCACATCGCCGCGGACGGCCTGTCCCTCACGCCGCTGGCCGCCGACCTCAGTGTCGCCTACGCCAGCCGAAGCGCGGGGGAGGCGCCCGGCTGGGCCGACCTGCCGGTGCAATACGTCGACTACACGCTGTGGCAGCGCGCGCAGTTCGGTGAGCTGGACGACAGCCAGAGCCCCATCGCGGCCCAGCTGTCCTACTGGCGGGATGCGCTGGCCGGGATGCCCGAGCGGTTGCAGCTGCCCACCGACCGACCCTACCCGCCCGTCGCCGACCAGCGGGGCGCCAGCGTGGTCGTCGATTGGCCGTCGGAACTGCAGCAGCAGGTTCGCCGGGTGGCCCGCGAGCACAACGCGACCACGTTCATGGTGGTGCAGGCCGCGCTGGCGGTGCTGCTGTCGAAAGTCGGTGCCAGCTCGGACATTCCGATCGGCTTCCCGATCGCCGGGCGGCGCGACCGCGCCCTGGACCCGCTCGTCGGTTTCTTCGTCAACACGTTGGTGCTGCGGGTCGACCTGGCCGGCGACCCCACTTTCGCCGAACTGCTGGCACGCGTCCAGGCGCGCAGCCTGGAGGCCTTCGAGCATCAAGACGTGCCGTTCGAGTTGCTCGTCGAGCGGCTCAACCCGGCCCGCAGCCTGACCCACCACCCGCTGGTGCAGGTCATGTTGGCCTGGCAGAACTTCGCCGGCCACGACGATCCGGCCGCCGGTCTGGCGCTGGGCGACCTCGACGTCACCTCCGTGCCGGTCGACACCGAGTCCGCCCGGATGGATTTGGTGTTCTCACTGGCCGAACGCTTCAGCGAGACCGGGCAGGCCGCCGGCATCGGCGGCCGGGTG
This sequence comes from Mycobacterium sp. E3298, assembly GCF_001666895.1. Lineage (NCBI taxonomy): Bacteria > Bacillati > Actinomycetota > Actinomycetes > Mycobacteriales > Mycobacteriaceae > Mycobacterium > Mycobacterium sp. E3298. The sequence goes on along the minus strand of NZ_LZJB01000032.1, from coordinate 236 downwards.
GAATTCCGCACCGACGTCTTCGACGCCGACACCATCGAAGCGCTGATCGCGCGGCTGCGGCGGGTGTTGGCGGCCATGACCGCCGACCCCGGCCGGGCGTTGTCGTCGGTGGATGTGCTCGATGAGGCCGAGCGGGCGCGGCTGGATGTGTTCGGTAACCGGGCGGTTCTGAGTGCGCCGGTGCCGGGGTCGGTGTCGGTGCCCGGGTTGTTCGCTGCGCAGGTGGCCCGCGCGCC
>NZ_LZJB01000031.1:0-2824 GCF_001666895.1 Mycobacterium sp. E3298 | reverse complement strand
CACTCAGGTAGTCGCGGGCCTGCCGCAGCGCGGTCGACGTCCAGCGGATCGCACCGGGAAGCCGCTCCGGGCCGAGCACCACCAGCCCGACCACGACGAGGACCAGGATGTGCTCCCAGCTCAGGCTGCCGAACATCTAGCTTCCGTCGGGGTCGGGCTTGACGGTCAGGGTGACGTGCCGACCGTCGCGGACCACCTCGATCGGGGCGTCCTGGCCGATGGTCAACTGCCGGACGGCGACGACGAACTCGTCGGCGTCGGCGACCTTGCGGTTACCGACCTTGACGATCACGTCATTCTCCAGGATCCCGCCCTTTTGCGCGGGGCTTCCCGCCTTCACGTTGGCGACCTGCGCGCCGGCGGCGATCGCGTTGCTCACCGACCGGGTGCTGATGCCCAGCGTCGGGTGCACGATCTTGCCGTCTTTGATCAGCGTCTGCGCCACCATCTTGGCCTCGTTGATGGGGATCGCGAAGCCCAACCCACTTGCGCTGTCGGACAAGGACTTACCCGCGGTGTTGATGCCGATCACCTGCGAATCCATATCGATCAGCGGGCCGCCGGAGTTGCCGTGGTTGATCGACGCGTCGGTCTGCAGCGCGTCGATGACGGTGTCGGTGTCCGAGCCCTCACCCGACAACGGGACGGGACGGTGCAGCGCGCTGATGATGCCGTGGGTCACGGTGCTGCGCAGCCCCAGCGGCGCGCCCGCCGCGAGGACCTCGTCACCGACATTCACCTTGTCCGAGTCGCCGAACCGGGCCACGCTGAGGTTGTCGACGTTGTCGACCTTGAGCACGGCCAGGTCGGTCTTCGGGTCGCGGCCGACCAGGTTGGCGGGCACTTCCTTACCGTCGTTGAACACCACGGTCGTCTTGAACTGGCTGGGATTGTTGGCCGCCTCGGAGATCACGTGGTTGTTGGTGATGATGTAGCCGCGCCCGTCGACCACCACGCCCGAGCCCTGCAAGCCCTCCTGGTCACTCTTGGACTCGATGGTGACCACCGCGTTCGCGGTCGCGGCCGCCACCTTGGCGAACCGGCCGGCCGGACCTTCACCGTTGCCGTTGGTCGACAGGGTCACCTTCGAGGTGGTGAACGCCTCGGCTACCTCGGCCGTCTTGCGGCCGATCACACCGCCGATGACGCCGATGAGCAGCGCGATCAGCAGCAGGGCGAGCAACGCCAGGTAGGACACCTTGCCGCCGAACAGCACATCGCGTACGCCGAGCTTGCCACTGTAGCCCTGCGGCCCCCGAGGTCCCGCGGGGGCGACCGCCGGGGTGCCCAGCGCCGCGGCGGCCGCCGGGTCGCGCCAGGGGTCGTCGATTTCGTCGGGCTCGGCCCCGTTTTTCTCGGCCGCGAGCGCGCCGGCGTCGACGGGGTGGCGCTGCAGCGAGTCGGGGCTTCCGACGGGACGGCTGAACGCCTCCTGGAGGACCGGATCGGCCGGCTCGTCGTGCGGGGAAAACTCGGATTGGTCCCGGTACTTCCGCGGACGGACCCGATCGGCCACGAAGGAGCCGCGCAGTCCGTCGGGACGGCTGAACAGTTGGCGAGACGCGGGGTCCACCGGCGGACGGGAGATGGGGCGCGGCGCCAAGCGGTTGCCGCTGTCGTTGCCTTGGTCGGAGGTCACGTTATCCCTTTGGATCCTCTTCTTGAGCGCTCGAGACAGGCCCTGCACCGGGCGATACCCACGACACCGGCGTGGTCGTGTCCACCCTAGTATCCACGGTTCGGGACCGGCCGCCCATGAGCGCGCGGGCGGGGTGCGCAAAATCGGGACGGATCAACAACGGGGGCTCATTCGGAAGGCGCGCAGCTACGGGCGCTTGCGCTGCTCACGGGCGTCGCGCTCAGCAAAACGGTCGGCCGGCCGGCCGGTCGCGTCGTCGGCCGAATCGTAGGGAATCTCGGCGAGCATTCCGAGCAGCGCGCTCGGGATGCGGATCGGATGCGAATCCCGCAGCGCCGCACGGGCCCGGCTCTGACCGTCGACCTCGGCCGCACACTGCGGGCACAGCGACAGGTGATGCGCCGCCCGCAGGTGCGCGTTCATCCGCAGCTCACCGTCGACGAAGGCCGCGATGGCTTCGACGGAAAGGTGCTCGGTAGAGCCGAACTGGCGCGGCGCGCCGACGGGGGCATCGCTCTGGGAGGCGAACTGGGCGGGAAGCCAGGAGAACGCACGACGGAACAGATGTCCTCGATCGGGCATCACCGGGTCCTTTCGTTGCGCCTACCCCTCGAATGTAGCGCGAGGCAGCTCGCAATATCGCGTCTCGAGACCGCGAAACCGCTGGCTCATGGCCAGGCGACGAACCCTACGCCGACTCGGCGTGCACCGCGTCCCGGCCGGCGCCCGGTTGCGGATGAGCGGCCAGGTAGTCGCGCAACGCCTGACGTCCGCGGTGGATGCGGCTGCGCACGGTGCCGAGCTTTACGCCCAGCGTCGCGCCGATCTCCTCGTAGGACAGGCCCTCGATGTCACACAGGACGACGGCGGCGCGGAATTCCGGCGGCAGGGAATCCAGGGCGGCCTGCAGGTCCGGACCGAGCCGCGAATCGTGATAGATCTGCTCGGGATTGGGCTCGTCGGCGGGCACGCGCTCGTAATCCTCGGGCAGCGCCTCCATCCGGATGCGGGCGCGCCGGCGCACCATGTCGAGGAAAAGGTTGGTGGTGATGCGGTGCAGCCAGCCTTCGAACGTTCCCGGCTGGTAGTTCTGCACCGATCGGAAAACCCGGATGAAGGTCTCCTGCGTCAGGTCTTCCGCGTCATGCTGATTGCCCGAGAGGCGGTAAGCCAGCCGGTACACCC
>NZ_LZJB01000030.1:0-14694 GCF_001666895.1 Mycobacterium sp. E3298 | reverse complement strand
CGTCGACTACGCCAAGCAGCGCGCCCAGTTCGGCCGGGTGATCGGTTCCTATCAGGCGATCAAGCACAAGCTCGCCGACGTGCACATCGCGATCGAGCTCGCCCGGCCGCTGTTGTACGGCGCTGCCCTGTCGATGGAGCCCCGCGATGTCAGCGCGGCCAAGGCGGCGGCGGCCGAGGCGGGCCTGCTGGCGGCGCGGTCGGCGCTGCAGACCCATGGCGCGATCGGCTTCACCCAGGAAAATGATTTGTCGCTTTGGCTACTACGCGTGCAAGCATTGCGTTCGGCCTGGGGTACTCCCGAGGCGCATCGGCGGCGAGTGCTGGAGGCGCTGTGACCAGCCACGTCGCGACGACGCCGTGGAGCGACGAACAGGAGCGGTGCTCATGAGTGAAGAACGGGAGATGCTGCGGGAGACCGTCGCGGCCCTGGTGGCCAAGCACGCCAACCCGGCGGCGGTGCGCGCCGCGATGGACTCCGAGCGCGGCTACGACGAGTCGCTGTGGCAGCTGCTGTGTGAGCAGGTGGGAGCCGCCGCGCTGGTCATCCCCGAGGAGCTGGGCGGCGCGGGCGGCGAATTAGCGGACGCCGCAACGGTTTTGCAGGAGCTCGGCCGGGCGCTGGTGCCCTCGCCGCTGCTGGGCACCACGCTGGCGGAGCTGGCGCTGCTGAGCGCGCCGGAGCCGGATGCGGAGACGTTGGGCGGCCTCGCCGAGGGCACCTCGATCGGCGCGCTGGTTTTCGACGCCGACTACGTCGTCAACGGCGACACCGCCGACGTCGTCGTCGCCGCCACCGACGGCCAGCTGACCAGGTGGGCCCGGTTCTCCGCGGAACCGGCCGTCACCATGGACCCGACCCGGCGGCTCGCCCGGGTCACGCCCGAGGACACCGAACCCATCGGCACCGACCCCGGCCTCGCCGACACCGCGGCCATCCTGCTGGCCGCCGAGCAGATCGGCGCCGCCGAACGCTGCCTGCAGCTGACCGTCGAATACGCCAAGAACAGAGTGCAATTCGGCCGGCCCATCGGCAGCTTCCAGGCGCTCAAGCACCGGATGGCCGATCTGTACGTCACGATCGCCGCGGCGAAGGCCGTCGTGGCGGAGGCCTGCGACGAACCCACCCCGACCAATGCGGCCACCGCGCGCCTGGCCGCCACCGAGGCGTTGTGCAACGCGGCCGCCGAAGGCATCCAACTGCACGGCGGAATCGCGATCACCTGGGAACACGACATGCACCTGTATTTCAAGCGCGCCCATGGCAGCGCCCACCTGCTCAGCACAACGCAGGAGGTTCTCGCGCGACTGGAAGCGGAGGTGCTCGAACCGTCGTGAACGACCACGTCGCGCGGCGCGCCGCCATCCCGCCGTTCTATGTGATGGACGTGTGGCTGGCCGCCGCCGAGCGCCAGCGCAGCCACGGCGACCTGGTGAACCTGTCGGCCGGTCAGCCCAGCGTCGGAGCGCCCGAGCCGGTACGCGCCGCGGCGGCCGCCGCCCTGCACGGCAACGAGCTGGGTTACACGGTGACGCTGGGCATTCCGGAGCTGCGCGCGGCGATCGCCGCGGATTATCAACGCCAGCACGGGCTTCGGGTCGAGCCCGACGACGTGGTGTTGACCACCGGCTCGTCCGGCGGATTTTTGCTCGCGTTCCTGGCGTGCTTCGACGCGGGCGACCGGGTCGCGTTGGCCAGTCCCGGTTACCCGTGTTATCGAAACATCCTGTCCGCCTTGGGGTGCGAGGTGGTCGAGATCCCGTGTGGACCACAGACCCGCTTCCAGCCCACCGTGCAGATGCTCGAAGAACTCGACCCGCCGCCCCACGGCGTGATCGTGGCCAGCCCGGCCAATCCCACCGGGACGGTGATCGCGCCGGCCGAGCTGGCCGCGATCGCAGCGTGGTGCGAGGCGTCGGGCGTGCGGTTGATCAGCGACGAGGTCTACCACGGCCTGGTCTACGAGGGGGCGCCGCAGACCAGCTGCGCCTGGCAGACATCCCGAGACGCCGTGGTGGTCAACAGCTTTTCCAAGTACTACGCGATGACGGGCTGGCGGCTGGGCTGGATGCTGGTGCCACAGGCGCTGCTGCGCGCCGTGGATCGGCTGACCGGAAACTTCACCATCTGCCCGCCGGTGCTGTCGCAGCTCGCCGCCGTTGCGGCGTTCACGCCGGAGTCGACGGCCGAGGCCGACGGCAACCTGCACCACTACGCGACCAACCGTGCCCTGCTGCTGGACGGGCTGCGCCGCATCGGCATCGACCGGCTCGCACCCACCGACGGGGCGTTCTACGTCTACGCCGACGTCTCCGAACTCACCAAAGACTCGACCGCGTTCTGCTCGAAACTGTTGAGCGACACCGGCGTTGCCATCGCCCCGGGGATCGATTTCGACACCACCCACGGCGATTCGTTCGTCCGGCTGTCGTTCGCCGGGCCCACGGGCGACATCGAAGAGGCCCTACGGCGAATCGGGTCCTGGATCTAAGCGTCCAGGATCTTGTCGAGGCGCGCCTCGAGCGCGCCGCGCTCGCCCACGTCGGACACGTTGAGGCCGAACCGGTCCCTGAGGGTGTCGACCACCGCCGCGGCGTCGTCGAGGCGGATCTTCTCGCTGGCATCGGCGCGGTGAATGGCGAGGTTCCGGCCGGCCAGGTTCAGCCGGGCGTCGTCGGTTACGCGCGCGGCCGTCAGGCCGGTGACGAAATGCGACGACGGGTGCGTCGAGACGTACCAGCTGCCCACCGCCAGGTCGATGTCGGGCGCGGTCCGGGTGCTGAACTCGTAGAGCGGCTGCCACTCGCCCCGAATCTGGGCCTGCAGCACCAGCCCGTCGCCGCGGTCCTCCAGCCGGTAGGGCTCGTGCGTCGTCTGCTGCACGGTGCCCGTCTCGATCCGCAGCGGCGAGGGGGGTGTCTGCCCGCCGAAGCCGACGTCGACCAGGTATGAACCGTGGGAGCCGGGGAACGTCACCGCCAACACGGTGTGTGTCTGCGGCGGCGACGACGGCGCATCGGGCGGCCGCATCCATACCACCCGACCGGCCAGGCGCCGCACCCGAAAGCCGAGTTCGGTGAGCACGTAGCCCATCAATCCGTTGTGCTCGTAGCAAAAGCCGCCGCGGCCCCGCTGAACGAGCTTGCGGGAGAGGGCGCCCGGACCCAGGTCGTCGACCGGAACCCCCATCACCGGATCGAGGTTCTCGAACGGGATCGCTTTGGTGTGGGCGCTCACCAAAGCCTGCAGGACCTCGAGATTGGGTGCCGTGGCGCCGCGATAACCGATCCGCTCGAAGTACTCGTCCAGGTTCAGCGTCATACGGCCATTCTGCTGGCAGGTCATCGGCAGGCGTGCGACGGCCGGTAGCGGGTATGCCGCTCGGTAGCCCCAAACCTTGGATCGAAGGAGGAGCCGTGGCCGATGTCGACCTCTATCTCGACCCCGTCTGTCCGTTCTCCTGGGTGACCGCCCGCTGGCTGATCGACGCCGGGCAGGCGACGGGAACGCCCGTTACCCTGCGGCAGATGAGCCTGGCGGTCCTCAACGAGGGTCGGGACGGCGACGACCAACAGCAACACATGATGGAGCGGTCGACGCGGGCGGGACGGCTGTTCGCCGCCGCCGTCGGCGAGCGGGGGCCGGAAGCGTTCGCTGGCCTCTACGACTCGATTGGCCGTCGCATCCACGTCGACGGCGAGGAGCTGACCGCACCCGCGGTCCGCGAAGCCCTCGCCGAGAACGGCCTGGCGGAAAGCCTTGCCGACGCGCAGGACGACAGCGGCTTGGACGAGGCGGTCAAGCGGGCGCACCGGGTCAGCCAAGACACCCTGGGCGACGAGGCCGGCAGCCCGATCATCGCGGTCGACGGCCACGCGTTCTCCGGACCGGTGCTCACCCGAACATTGAAGGGACCGGGCGGTGTTCGGCTGCTTGAGGCCGTGCTCACCATGGCCGCAGTTCCCGAATTCGCCGCGCTGCAACGGCCGTATGAAGGCCCCCCGACCATCGAGGCGTGAGCGCCGCCGCCCCACAAGCCGACGAAGGTTGCCCGAAAAGCACATCCGTGAGGTTCTGAGCGCTAATCTTGACCTCGCCAATCACATACTTCGCGGAGGGTTGAGCGCCAGCAAATGCCTGATGAGCCACGGCCCGAGAGTGTCGCCCCGGTACCGAGCGGCATCGCCGCGGAGCTGGCGGCGGCGGGGTTCGAGGATGCGCGACAGGTAGCTCGTGGCGGGGCCGGGGTCATCTACTGCTGCTATGAGACCGCCCTCGGACGAAATGTCGCCGTCAAGGTGCTGCCGTCACACATCGACGACGACAGCCGCGAGCGCTTCCTTCGCGAGGGCTACGCGATGGGCGGGCTCTCCGGGCATCCGAACATCGTCAACATCCTGCGGGTCGGCGTCACCGGCAGCGGTAAGCCGTACATCGTGATGCCCTACCACTCGGCCGATTCGCTGGCCGTCCGGCTGCGCCGGGAGGGGCCGGTCCCGTGGCCCGAAGCCTTGCACATCGGTGTGAAGCTCTGCGGCGCACTGGAAACCGCGCATCGGACCGGAACTCTGCACCGCGACATAAAGCCCGCCAACATTCTCGTAAATGATTACGGCGAGCCCCAATTGAGTGATTTCGGAATCGCCCACATCGAAGGCGGTTACGAGACCGCGACCGGATTCTTCTCCGGCACCATCGACTTCACTGCGCCGGAGGTGATGACCGGCAATCCGGCCACGGTGGCCTCCGACATGTATTCGCTTGGCGCGACGCTCTATGCGCTCATCGCGGGCAACGCCGCGCACGAGCGCAAGAAGGGCGAGGACCTGATCGCGCAATATCTGCGGATCAGCACCACCGGAATCCCGGATATGCGGCCCGACGGCATCCCGGACGCGGTGTGCTCGGCGATCGAGAAGGCGATGTCGATCGACCCGGCCTTGCGGCCCGCCTCGGCCGAGGAGTTCGGCCGCGAACTGCAGGCCGCCCAGCGCCGCAACGGCCTGAAACCCGACGCGATGGCCATCACCGGACGCGCCTCGGCCGTGGCGACGGACGTTGGGCATGCGGCGCCGCCCGGGCCGCACAGCGAGGTGGCGCACCCATCGGCCCTCGACACGTCGAGCATGCCCCCGCCACCGCGGTTGCCGGCCGGGCACGACGACCCGACCTCGGCGATCAGCGCCCCGATCGATCGCGAACACGCGCGGGAGACCGCGCCTTTTCCGCAGGCGAGCCCGGCCGAATTGCCCGAGGCTGCCAGCTTGCTGCGCGCCGCACAAGCGTCGTCAACGCAGCCCACGGCGCGGCCACCCCAAGCCGCCGCGCCGCCGACCCGGGCCGGCGGCGCCCAGGGGCCGCCACGGGGCCCGGGGGCACGGGCGGCCGCGTGGTTCACGGAACCGGGCAAGAAGCGGAATCGCATCGCGCTGACGGCCGGCGCGCTCGCTGCGGTCCTGCTGTTGGTCGTCGGCGGCCTCTATTTCGCACTCTCACCCGACAAGAAAGCCGGTTCCCGAGGCGGTTCCGGCCAGCCGACCGCGCAGCCGCCCATGCAGTGGAAACCGATCACCAACGCCCGAATTTCGCGGGACGCCGCGGCCACCACGCAGGCCGACGGCACGATCTGGATCTTCGGCGGAATCCGCAGCGACGGCGCCCCCACCGGACTGCAGGAGGGCTACGACCCCGTCATCGACAGCTGGAAGGGCGGCGACGACCTACCTGTCGCGGTGTCGCACGCGATGGCCGTCACCTGGCAGGGAAACCCGGTCGTGCTCGGCGGCTGGAAATCCGAAGGCGGCAAAAAGGTTGCGTCCGACCAGGTTTGGCGGGTCATCAACAGCCGCTGGGTGGAGCTTCCGCACCTGCTGCAGCCCCGCGCGGCCGCGGCGGCGGCGGTGGTCGGTGACCGCCTGGTCGTCACCGGCGGTGTCGACGCGTCCGGCGCGCTGCTGAACACCACCGAGGTGTTCGACGGCAACGCCTGGAGCCTCGGTGCACCGATCCCGACCCCGCGGCAGCTGCTGGCGGCGGCTTCGGACGGGAAGCTGGTTTATGCGGTGGGCGGCACCAACGGCACCGCCGACCTGCCGGCGGTCGAGGCCTACGACCCTGCCGCCAAGAGCTGGGCGCCGCTGCCCCCGCTGAGCCAGCCGCGCAGCGACCTCGGGGTGGCGATCGTGGACGGGCGCCTGGTCGCGGTTGGGGGCGTCTCCTCGGGCCAAGTGCTCAAGACCGTCGCCGCGTTCGACCTGATGACGAAGACCTGGTCCGGATTGCCCGATATGACGACGGCGCGGCACGGTATGGCCGTCGACGCGGTGGAGAAGTCCGTGTACGCGATCGGCGGGTCGACCGCCGTCGGCGACGGCCAGCTCACCTCGTCGGCGGAAGCGCTGAAGCTGCCGGCCCGCCGGATCCAGCCGGCGTCGCAGTGGCGCTCGCTGCCGGACGCGCCGACGCCCCGGCTGATGATGGCGTGGGCCGTGCAGGGCGACAAGATCTGGATTCTGGGTGGCTTGCGGAACGGCACGGCGTTGCAGACCGTCGAGAGCTATGACCCGCACACCGGCGTTTGGCAGACCGGGCCGCCGCTGCCGATCCCGCTGCATCACGCGGCGGCGGCGACATACCGCGACGAGGTGGTGGTGCTCGGCGGAGCGAGCGATCAACTCGCCGACGCGTCCGACAAGGTGTTCGCGCTGCGCGGCGGCAATTGGGTTGAGCTGCCACATCTCACGCACCCACGCGCGGCCCCGGCCGCCGCCGTGGTGGGCGACCAACTGGTCGTAGTGGGCGGGCAGAACGCCAAACAGCTCGTCCCGCAGACCGAGGTCTTCGACGGCAACTCGTGGAAGGACGCCGCCGACATGCCGACCCCCCGCGAACACCTGGCCGCGGTGTCGGACGGCACCTACGTGTACGCCATCGGCGGGCGGTTCCTCTCCGCCGACAAGAACTCCGCGGCGAATGAGCGGTTCGATCCCCAATCGGGCGCCTGGACCAAGTTGGTGGGCATGCCGACCCCGCGCGGGAGTTACGGCGCGACCTACATCGACGGCCGCATCGTGGTGGTGGGCGGCGAGGAACCGACGATGGTCCTGAACGTCGTCGAGATGTACGACATCGCCGACGCCAAGTGGAGCACCCTGGCCCCGATGCCCACCGCGCGTCACGCCGAGGTGGTGGCGACGGTCGGCAACACCGTCTACTGCATCGGCGGCGCGAACCGCCCGACCCACGAGGGCCCGATCGCGACGGTCGAGGCGCTGGACTTCATGTAGCGGTCGCCGATGAGCGAGCGGCGACGCGCCGTCGACTGGTTGTACGGCGCCGGCCCTGCGCGACTCATCCTCGCGGCGCCCCGGTGCCGCCGGGTAGAGGCCAAGGTCACCCGGCCGAAGCCTGGCCGATCCAGCCGGTTGTTTTACCTACGCCAGATAGGGGGATCCCACTACGAGCCAGGCCCAGCGCCAGGCGAAAACCGATCTGATGGGAGCCCATGATGAACAGCACCGCTATCTGGCTCGTGGTCGCCGCCGCGGCGGTCTTTGTAATTCTGGCCGTCGTCGTCGCGCTCACCAGGGTGCGACGCCAACGCCGGCAACGGCAGGCGGAGGAGATCCGCGAACAGGCCAAGCTGGAGACCGCGAAGGTCGAACGCCGCGAGGCCCTGGCCCAGGAGACGGCCGCCAAGGCCCGCGCGGCCCAGGCCGAGGCGGAGGCCAAGGCGGCGGAGGCCGCCCGGCTGCAGGAACGGGCGGCCAACCATCAAAGCGAGGTCGCGGCGTCGCGAGAGCAACTGCAGGAGCAGTTGAAGCGCGCCGACGAACTGCACCCGGAAACCGATGCGAAGCCCGCGGATAAGCATGACGATCCCGACATCGCGCGGTCCTCGGAGGCGCACGACCCGACGGCGGACGTCGAGGGCGTCCGGCACGAAACGTACCGCGGAACGGCTTAGAGCCAGGTGTCCTGAGTGGTGGCGGTGAGAAACGCCTCCAGGTCGTCACGCCACTGCGCCGGCGTCGTCTTGTCCGGTTCGATGCCGGTGTACTCCCCGCGATAGAACAGCAGCGGGCGCGGCTTGATCTTGGGCGCCTCCGACAACGACTGCACCGCGCCGAAGACCACGAAATGGTCGCCACCGTCGTGCACGGACGCCACCTTGCAGTCGATGTAGGCCAGCGACCCGTCGATGATCGGCGAGCCGAGTTCCGAGGCGTGCCAGTCGATTCCGGCGAACTTGTCCGGCTCCTTCGAGCCGAAACGCGCGGAAACGTTCTTCTGCTTCTCGGTCAGCACGTTGACGCAGAACCGGCCGCTGGCCTCGATGGCCTGCCAGGACCGCGACACCTTGGTCGGGCAGAACAGCACCAGCGGCGGATCCAGCGACAGGGCGGCGAACGACTGGCAGGCAAAGCCGACCGGGACCTCGTCGTGCACCGTGGTGATGATCGTGATGCCGGTGCAGAACTGGCCCAGCACCTGCCGGAAGGCCCGCGGATCGATCGGCGCCGACATGATTACCCGCGGGCGCCGACCGTGAAGTCGTGGCCCCACAAACTCACGGCGGTGCTTTCCCGGGCGACCCAGTCGTCGTCCTCCACTTGCCTTCCCTCGCAGCCGAATTCGACGTCGAACCCGCCGGGCGTCTTCATGTAGAACGACAGCATCAGGTCGTTGACGTGGCGGCCCAGGGTGGCCGACATGGGCACCTTGCGGCGCAGCGCCCGGTCCAGGCACAGACCCACGTCGTCGGCGTTCTCGACCTCCATCATCAGGTGCACGATGCCACTGGGCGTCGGCAGCGGCAGGAAGGCCAGGCTGTGGTGCCGCGGGTTGCAGCCGAAGAACCGCAGCCACGCGGGCGCGCCGTCGGCGGGCCGGCCCACCACCTGGGGCGGCATTCGCATCGAGTCGCGCAGCTTGAAGCCGAGCACGTCCCGGTAGAAGTGCAACGCCTCGTCGTCGTCGCGGGTGGACAACACCACGTGTCCCAGGCCCTGCTCACCGGTGACGAACTTGTGCCCGTACGGGCTGACCACGCGCCGGTGCTCCAGCGCGACGCCGTGAAACACCTCCAGGCAGTTGCCGGACGGGTCGGCGAACCGGATCATCTCGGCGACCCGGCGATCCGCCAACTCGGCGGCGGTGGCCTCCTTGTAGGGCACGCCCTCGACGTCAAGTCGGTTCCGAATCTCTTGCAGTCCTTCGGCATTGGCGCACTCCCAGCCGGCCTCCATCAGGTGGTCGCGCTCGCCGGGCACGATCACCAGCCGGGCCGGGAAGTCGTCCATGCGCAGGTAAAGCGCGCCCTCGGTGTTGCCTTTGCCCTCGACCATGCCGAGCACCTTCAGGCCGTATTCACGCCAGGCCGCCATGTCGGTGGCCTCGATGCGCAGGTAGCCCAGCGAACGGATGCTCATCACGCACCTCCCAGGAAATCGACGGTCAACTTGTTGAACTCGTCGAACTTCTCCACCTGCGCCCAGTGCCCACACTGCCCGAAAACGTGGAGCTGCGCACGCGGAATGGTCTTCAGCGCGACCAGCGCGCCGTCCAGCGGGTTGACCCGGTCCTCGCGACCCCAGATCAACAGCACGGGCTGGCGCAGCCGGTGCACCTCGCGCCACATCATCCCGAGCTCGAAATCGGCCCCCGCGAAGGACATTCCCATCGCGCGGGTCGCCATCAGCGATTCCGGCGTGCTGGCCAGCGCGAACCGCTCGTCGATCAGTTCGGGCGTGATCAGCTTCTGGTCGTAGACCATGACCCGCAGGAACGCCTCGAGGTTCTCCCGGGTGGGTTCGGCGGAGAACTTGCCCAGTCGCTTGACGCCCTCGGTCGGGTCGGGGGCGAACAGGTTGATGCTCAGCCCACCGGGCCCCATCAACACCAGCCGGCCCGCCCGGTCCGGGTAGTCGAGGGCGAACCGAACCGCGGTGCCCCCGCCGAGCGAATTGCCAACCAGCGGAACGCGTCCCAGCCCGAGCTGGTCGAAGAGCCCCTTGAGGGCCCGCGCGGCGTAGTGGTTGAACTGCCCGTGTTCGGCGCGCTTGTCGGAGAGCCCGTAGCCGGGCTGGTCGACGGCCAGCACGTGAAATCGCTGCGCCAGCACCGGAATGTTGCGCGAGAAGTTGGTCCAGCTCGCCGCGCCTGGACCCCCGCCATGCAACAGCACCACCGTCTGATCGTTGCCGACCCCGGCCTCGTGATAGTGCAGCTTCAGCGGCCCGTCGACGTCGACTTCGGCGAATCGCGAAGTCGAGTCGAACGTCAGCTGTTCGGTCGTGGCCGTCATTCAGCGCCGCTCCTCTCCCCCGCAAGCGGGTGGGGTCCCCGCGTCGCTCTTACGCTCTGCATCGTCGCCGGCGCACGGCCTAGACCATCGTGTCGCCCGGCGGCAACCCGAACTCGTTGTTCCCGAAGATCTGGTAAGCCCGCTCGGGGTCGTTGGCCGCGTGCACCCGGCCGGCGTGCGCGTCACGCCAGAACCGTTGCACCGGTTGATCGTTGCCCAGCGCGGTCGCGCCCGAAGCCTCGAACAGCCGGTCGATCGAAGCGATCGCCCGCCCGGTCGCGCGCACCTGGTCACGGCGCGCGCGGGCGCGCAGCTCGAACGGGATCTCCTTGCCCGCGGACAGCAACGCGTATTCGTCGGCGACGTTGCCGCTCAACTGGCGCCACGCCGCGTCGATGTCACTGGCCGCCTCGGCGATGCGCACCTTGGCGAACGGGTCGTCCTTGGCCTTCTCCCCGGCGAACGCCGCGCGCACCCGCTTGCCCTGGTGCTCCACGTGCGCGTCGTACGCGCCGTAGGCCATGCCGACGATCGGCGCAGAGATGGTGGTGGGATGCATTGTGCCCCAAGGCATCTTGTACACCGGGGCGGTGTTGGTCTGGTACCCGCCGGCGGTGCCGTCGTTCATCGCCTTGTAGGACAGGAACCGGTGCCGGGGCACGAAGACGTCCTTGACCACCACCGTGTTGCTGCCCGTGCCGCGCAGGCCGACGACATGCCAGACGTCGTCGATGCGGTACTCACTGCGCGGGATCAGGAAGCTGCCGAAGTCGACCGGGCGGCCGTCTTTGATCACCGGACCGCCGAGGAAGGCCCACGTGGCGTGGTCGCATCCCGACGACCAGTTCCACGAACCGTTGACCAGGTAGCCGCCATCGGTCACCACGCCGGCGCCCATCGGCGCATACGACGACGAGACCCGCACGTTCGCGTCGTCGCCCCAGACTTCCTCCTGGGCCTGCTGGTCGAACAGCGCCAGGTGCCAGTTGTGCACGCCGATGATCGAACTCACCCAGCCGGTGGACCCGCACGCGCTGGCGAGCCGCCGCACGGCCTCGTAGAACAGGCCCGGATCGCACTGCAAGCCGCCCCACTGCTCGGGCTGCAGCAGCGTGAAGAAGCCGATGTCCTGCAGTTCCTGGACGGTCTCGTCGGGCAGCCGCCGCAAATCCTCCGTCGCCTGAGCGCGCTCCCGAATCCGCGGCAGCAGATCGTCGATGCCGGCCAAAACCGACTGCGCGTCACGTTGTTGAATGGACGTCACTTAAGTTTGCCTCCTGGGCCAGACTTACTCAGCGGGCTTACACCAGAGACTAGAACACGTTCCGATTTGTGTCGAGCAGGGTATTCCTGCGGCTGGTAGCGATACGAATCGGCTTTTCTGTAACATGTTCTAGTTGTAACGAGAGGGAGGATAGGGTCTTGGCCGAGGCCAACCTCGACGAGCCGCTCGGCGACCATGTCCTTGAACTGCAGATCGCCGAGGTCGTCGCCGAGACGGACGACGCGCGGTCGCTGGTGTTCGCGGTACCCGCCGAGCCGGGCGACCCCGACATCCCGCCCGAGCGGCTGCGCTACGCGCCCGGGCAATTCCTGACGCTGCGCGTCCCCAGCGAGCGCACCGGTTCGGTGGCCCGCTGCTACTCGCTGTGCAGCTCCCCGTTCACCGACGACGCGCTGACCGTCACGGTCAAGCGGACCGCGGACGGCTACGCGTCCAACTGGCTGTGCGAGCACGCGCGGGCGGGCATGCGGATCCACGTGCTGGCCCCGTCGGGCAACTTCGTGCCCAAGACGCTCGACGACGACTTCCTGTTGATGGCGGCGGGCAGCGGGATCACCCCGATCATGTCGATCGCCAAGTCGGCCCTCGCCGAGGGCAGCGGCCAGGTGACGCTGCTCTACGCCAACCGCGACGACAAGTCGGTGATCTTCGCCGACGCGTTGCGCGACCTGTGCGCCAAGTACCCCGACCGGCTCACCGTGGTGCACTGGCTGGAATCACTGCAGGGGATGCCGAGCGTGGCCGCGCTGGCCAGGCTCGCGTCCCCCTACACCGGCCGGCCGGTGTACATCTGCGGGCCCGGGCCCTTCATGAACGCGGCCCGCGAAGCGCTGGAATCGCTGAAAGTGCCTGCGGCGCAAGTGCATATCGAGGTGTTCAAGTCGCTGGACTCCGACCCGTTCGCGGCGGTGAAGATCGACGACACCGCCCCGGGCGACACACCGCCGGCCACCGCGGTGGTGCAGCTCGACGGCGAAACCCACACCGTGTCGTGGCCGCGCAACGCCAAGCTGCTCGACGTCCTGCTGGCCAAGGGCCTGGACGCGCCGTTCTCCTGCCGCGAGGGCCACTGCGGCGCGTGCGCGTGCACCTTGCGCGGCGGCAAGGTCAGCATGGAGGTCAACGACGTGCTCGAGCAGCAGGACCTCGACGACGGCCTGATCCTGGCCTGTCAATCTCACCCGGAATCTGATTCGGTAGAAGTCACCTACGACGAATAGTCGCGGGGTTAGGTTCACCTTCAGGGTTGGCGAACGGAAAGGGGAGCAGCATGAAGCGACTGATCACCGGGTGTGCGGTCATCGGGTCGGCGTTGGCGTTGCTGCCCGCCCCGGCGGCCGGCGCGGCCAGCAACACCGCGACCACGCTGTTCCCGCTCGACGGGCCCAACCAGCTCGAAACGCGCACCATCCTGAACTGCTTCAAGGCCGACGGCCACTGCGACTTCACCGCCGGGGCGGACATGCTGACGCCCGACGGGGTGACAGGCTTCCCGAACGGCCTCTGGGCCCGGCAGACCACCGAGATCCGGTCGTCGAACCGCCTGGCCTACCTGGACGCGCACGCCAACGGTGAGCACGAGCGGGTGATGAAGTCGATGGGGTCCGACGAGATCACCACGGTCTACTTCGGCGAGGGTCCGCCGGAGAAGTACCAGACGACCGGGCGCATCGACTCCACCGATTGGCAGACCGGTCAGCCCAAAACCGACAACAACGTCATCGTCTGCACCCACATCCAGGTGGTCTATCCCGGGATCAACACCACCTCGCCCAGCACCTGCGCGCAGACCACGTTCTCCTAGCTAGCTGCCCCGTCGCCGAGATTGCGCCCAGGGTCGTGATTTCGGGCAATCCACGACCGTGGTGGCAATCTCGGCGAAGGTTCGGCGAAAGCCGTCAGCGGGGCAGGCCGAGGAGCCGCTCGGCGGCCACGGTGAGCAGGATCTGCTCGGTGCCGCCGGCGATGGTGAGGCAGCGGGTGTTGAGAAAGTCGTACACCGCGTGGTTGCGGACCAGCCCGCCGCCCTCGGAGACGTCCATCATGTACTCGGCCAGTGCCTGTCGATAGCGCACGCCGATGAGCTTGCGGACGCTGGACTGCGCCCCGGGGTCCTGCCCGCCGACGGCGAGCTGGGCGATCCGCTGGTCGAGCAGCGCGCCGGTCTGGGCGATGACGATCAACCGCCCGAGCCGGTCCTGCTGAGCGGCGTCGAGGTCGAGCTCGCCGAGCACCTTGAGCAGCTCCTCCATCGGATTGCCCAGCGCGGTGCCGGTGGCCATCGCGACCCGCTCGTTGGCCAGCGTGGTCCGGGCCAGCCGCCAGCCGTCGTTCACCGCGCCGACCACCAGCTCGTCGGGCACGAACACGTTGTCCAGGAAGACCTCGTTGAACAGCGAGTCACCGGTGATCTCACGCAGCGGGCGGATCTCGATGCCCGGCGAGCGCATGTCCACCAGGAAGTAGGTGATGCCCTTGTGCTTCGGGGCGTCGGGGTCGGTGCGCGCCAGGCACACGCCCCACCGGGCCTTGTGGGCCGCCGACGTCCACACCTTCTGCCCGGTGAGCAGCCAGCCGCCTTGGGAATCTGGTGCACGAACCGCCTTGGTGCGCAGCGACGCCAGGTCGGAGCCGGCTCCCGGCTCGGAAAACAGTTGGCACCAAAGGAATTCGCCGCGCAGGGTGCCCGGCACGAAGCGCTCGATCTGTTCCGGTGTGCCGTGCTCGAGGATGGTTGGCGCGGCCCACCAGCCGATCACCAAGTCCGGGCGCACGACGCCGGCGGCCGCCAGCTCCTGATCGATGAGCAATTGTTCGGCCGGTGACGCGCCACGCCCGTGCGGCGCCGGCCAGTGCGGGGCCTGCAGCCCGGCCTCGGCGAGCGCCGCCTGCCGCTTCTCGTCTGGCAGCGCGGCGATTTCGGCGACGGTTGCGGCGATCTCCGCGCGCTGGCCCTCGACATCGGTGAGGTCGATTCCGAGGCGGCGCCGCACACCGCCCTGGGTCAGTTCGGTGACCCGGCGCAACCAGCGCTCGGCGCCGCCGAGGAACCGGCCGATCGCGTGCGCCCGCCGCAGGTACAGGTGCGCGTCGTGCTCCCAGG
>NZ_LZJB01000029.1:0-861 GCF_001666895.1 Mycobacterium sp. E3298 | reverse complement strand
TTGATCTCCGGCGGTAACGCCCCGAAGTCAAACACCTACGAACCCCCCGGCTCGAACCATGTGTTTCCCTCGCGAGTGTTTTAGATAGCTGGCTTCAAGCGATGCGCTTGCTTGCGAAGGCTAGAGCGCCGCCCCGTCTTCTCGCTGCCCGTGACTCGACGGTCCGGGTGGGAGGCGCCCCGTTCCAGCGGGTCAGCGGACAGCGCAACGGCCGGGCCGGCGGCCGCCCGCGTTCGCCGTGTGCACGCCTACCTGCGGGAACGGGTGCCGGGCGGATCACGGCCGATAAGCGATCCCGCGCAGCCGGGGCGGATCGACGTGGGCGCTGGACAAAAAATCCGGTCGCAATAAAGGCCGCGGCGATGTCGGCCCGGACAGGGGCCGGCCGGGGGCGTGGGCAAGGCCTCCGCCGCGAGTCGGTTCTTGGGCGCAAACGCGAAACACGCTTTAGCGCAGCACTTTTCGCGCGCTAAAGCGTGTTCCTACGCTGCCGACCCGGAGGTTATCCGGCGAAGGGTGGGCGGGCCATGACGGTGCCGCCGCCGGTGATTGCGGCTAATCGGGTGTTGTTGGCGACGTTGGTCGCGACGAATTTCTTCGGGCAGAACACGCCGGCGATCATGGCGACCGAGGCGCAGTACATGGAGATGTGGGCCCAGGATGCGGCGGCGATGTATGGCTATGCGGCGGCTTCGGCCACGGCCTCGCAGTTGGCGCCCTTTGATGCCCCGCCGAACACCACGACTCCTGATGGGGTGGCCGAGCAGGCGTTGGCGGTGACCCAGGCCGCTCAGCAGCCCGCGGGCAACACCGCCCAGACGGTGGCCTCGCAGTTGGCGAGCACGCAATTGGTCACCACCG
>NZ_LZJB01000028.1:0-3956 GCF_001666895.1 Mycobacterium sp. E3298 | reverse complement strand
CAGACCCGCACGCGCATCATCACCGCGGCGATGCGCACTGTGGCCGAGATGGGCTACTCCCGCACCACGATTCGCGAGATTGCCCGCACCGCGGATGTCACCAGCGCCAGCCTCTACAACTACTTTCCGAACAAGGCGGAGCTGATCAAGGCGGCGATCGCGGCGCGCACCGATGTCGCTTTGCCACGGCTGCGGGCGGCCGCCGAGCGGCCGGGGAGCGCGGTCGACCGCATCGGGGCGGTTCTCGACGAATCGGGCCGGCTCATGCGCGAGTATCCCGATCTCGCCGCCTTCGAGTGGGTCATCCGCGCCGAAGGAGTGGTCGGCCCCGATCGGCACATGGACGGGGGAACGGGATTTCAGGCTTTCCGCGAGATCATCGAGGGCGTCGTCGACGACGGCTACCGGCGGGGCGAACTGTCGCGGCCTTCCGATCGGGACAGCGTCGTCGAGGCCCTCTACGCGCTCATCTACGGGTTGGTCGAGTTGGGGGCCACGTCGCCGCCGCGCGATTATCACGCCGCGCTCGACTCGGCCAAGAAGATGATCAGCGGAACGTTGTTCGCCGGCGGGCGCGGATAGCGGCGGGGCCGACACGGCACCGCCTTGATATGATCAAGCGATTGATTATATAGTCGGGCCACGAGAGGACCGGGCCTTGACTGAAACCGTGTCGTTCGACGTCGACGCGCTGCGACGCAAATACGCGGAAGAGCGCGCGCGCCGATTGCGCCCGGACGGCATCGCTCAGTACGTCGAGACGGCGGGGGCATTCGCGCGCTTCGCCGACGACCCCTGGGCAGACGGTGAATTCACGCGCGAGCCGCTGACCGACGAAGTCGACGTCGCGGTGATCGGCGCCGGATTCGGCGGGCTGTTGACGGGGGTGCGGCTGCGTCAGCTCGGCGTCGACAGCGTGCGGCTCATCGACCGGGCAGCCGACGTGGGCGGGACCTGGTACTGGAACCGGTACCCGGGGATTGCCTGCGATGTCGAGTCCTACGTGTACATGCCGCTGCTGGAAGAGCTCGGCTACGTCCCCACCGAGAAGTACGCCAAGGGCCCGGAGATCTTCGCGCATTGCCAGCGCATCGCACGGCGCTACGACCTGTACCGCGACGCATGCCTGCAAACCGATGTACACGAGATCCGCTGGGCGGCCGAGGAATCGCGGTGGATCATCCGCACGAACCGCCGCGACGAGATGCGGGCCAGGTTCGTGTCCATGGCCAACGGCTACCAGGCCAAGCCCAAGCTGCCCGGTATCGAGGGCCTCGGCGCGTTCAGCGGGCACGCCTTCCATACCAGCCGGTGGGACTACGCCTATACCGGCCAGAACCTCGAGAACCTCGCCGGCAAGCGCGTGGGGATCATCGGTACCGGCGCCACGGCGATCCAGTGCGTCCCCCACCTCGCGAGGGCGGCGCAGCACCTTTACGTGTTTCAGCGCACGCCGTCGTCGGTCGACGTCCGGGCCAACAGCGCCACGGATGCACAGTGGGCCAACACGTTACGGCCCGGGTGGCAGCGCCAGCGCATCGAGAACTTCCAGATCCTGACCGCAGGCGGCCAAGCCGACGAGGACCTGGTCGCCGACGCCTGGACAAGCATCACGCGCAAGCTTCCGGTGATGCGCCACGACGGGGATGGCGTCGTGGACCCGGCGCAACGCGGCCGAGACATCGAGCTCGCGGACTTCGCCAAGATGGAAGAGATCCGGGCGCGCGTCGACGATCTCGTCACCGATCCGGCCACCGCGGAATCGCTCAAGCCGTGGTACGGCTACTTCTGCAAGCGCCCCTGCTTCCACGACGAGTACCTGCAGACGTTCAACCGCGACAACGTCACGCTGGTCGACACCCGCGGCCGCGGGGTCCAACGCATCACCGAGTCCGGTGTGGTGGTCAACGGCGTGCCCTACGAGATCGACTGCCTGATCTTCGCAACGGGTTTCGAGGTGGGCACCGACTACTGCCGCCGCACCGGGTTCGAGTTGATCGGTCGCGACGGGGTCTCGCTGACCGAACACTGGGCCGACGGCGTGCGCACCTACCAGGGCCTGAGCACGACGCGTTTTCCCAATTGCTTCATCGAAAGCATCGCCCAGGCGGGCCTGACGGTGAACTTCCCCTACCTGCTGGACGTGCAGGCGACGCACGCCGCATGGATCATCGCGTGGGCGCTCGAGCGCGGCGTCACCGAAGTGGAGGCCACGCCCGAGGCCGAGGCCGCGTGGGTCGACACGGTGGTGATGCGGTCGGCCGCCAGTGCCGGGCGCGCTCAGACCTGCACCCCCGGCTACTACAACCGGGAGGGCAAGGCGGACGCCAAGACTCGTCAGGGCAGCTTCTTTTTCGGGGCACCCACCGAGTACGCCGACATGTTGGGGGCGTGGCGGGCTGATGGCGACATGAACGGTTACCTGATTCGCGGCGGGACGGCCGGGCCGTGACCAGTCGGCGGTCGCGATGGCGCTACGGCGTCGGCCGGCTGCGGGCGGCGACTCGGCGCAGGCCCCCGCCCAGGGTGGCGATCATCGGCGCGGGCTTCGGTGGCCTCGGCGCCGCCGTCGCGCTGCGCCGCGCCGGCATCGAGGATCTGGTGATCATCGAGGGCGATGACGGCGTAGGAGGCACCTGGCGGCGCAACACTTATCCCGGCGCCGCCTGCGACATTCAAAGCCACCTCTACTCGTTCTCATTCGCACCCAACACCGCGTGGAGCCGTACGTACGCCCGGCAACCCGAGATCCTGGCATACCTCGAATCGGTGGCCGACGACTTCGATCTGCGCCGGCATCTGATGCTGGGCACCCGGGTGCGCTCGGTGCGCTGGAACGGCGGGGGCTGGGAATGCCGGCTCGACCGGGCGGGGCACACCGCCAGCCTGACCGCGGACGTGGTCGTGTGCGCCGTCGGATTGTTCGGTGCCCCAAAGCTTCCCGATATCCCGGGTCTGAGCGACTTCACCGGCACGCTCATGCACACCGCGCGCTGGGATCACCACGCCGGCCTGGCGGGCAAGAACGTGGCGGTCATCGGCACCGGCGCGAGCGGGGTGCAGGCGGTCCCCGAGCTGGCCAAGGTCGCCGACCGGGTGAGCGTCTTCCAACGCACACCGCCGTGGATGGTGCCCAAGGATGACCGCCCCTACAGCGCAGGCGAATTGGCGCGCTTTCGCCGCAACCCCCTGGCCGTACGCCGGACCCGCTGGCAGATCTGGAAATTTCAGCACGACAACACCGCGACCTTCGCCGACGACCCCGTGGTCACGGCGCGCACGCAGGTCGCGACGTCGTTCCTGGAACGCACCGTTGCCGACGAGCGACTGCGCCGGGCGTTGACGCCGGACTACCCGTTTCGCTGCAAACGCGTGCTGCTGGGCGACGAGTTCTACCGGGCGTTGCAGCGCGACAACGTCGAGTTGGTCACCGACCCCATCGAGCGGGTCGACGAGTCGGCCGTGCTGACCAAGGCGGGGCGGCGGGTCGACGTCGACGCGATCGTGTTGGCCACTGGGTTTGAAACGTCCCGCTACCTCTCCGGCATCGACGTGATCGGGCCCGGGGGCCGCCGGCTGCACGAGCGTTGGGGCGACGACCCGACCGCTTACCTTGGCGTCGCGGTCAGCGGCTTTCCGAACTTCTTCATGCTCTATGGCCCCAACACCAACCAGGGTGGAAACTCGATCGTCTACATCCTCGAGGCGGGCGCGCGGCTGATCGCCAGCGCGGTCGGCCGGGTGGCGCGCAGGGGCGGCTATGTCGACGTCCGCCGAGAAGCCGAAAAGCGCTACAACGAACGGCTTTCCGCGGACCTGGAGCGCACCATCTGGACCCAGTGCGACAGCTACTTCCGCTCACCCACCGGCCGGATAGTCACCCAGTGGCCATACACGGAACTGGAGTACGCCCGGCGAACGTGGAGGCTGCGCAGGCGCGACTGGTCGCACCGCAC
>NZ_LZJB01000027.1:0-1042 GCF_001666895.1 Mycobacterium sp. E3298 | reverse complement strand
CGGCGAGCTTGTGCTTGATCGCCTGATAGGAACCGATCACCCGGCCGAACTGGGCGCGCTGCTTGGCGTAGTCGACGGTGTCCCGCAGCAGCGCCTCGGCGGCGCCGACCAGCTGCGCGGCGGTGGCCAGCGCGCCGAACTCGAAGGCGCGCCGGACCTCCGCCTGCCAGGGTTGGCCGGTGGCGGTCACGTCGTAGACGGGCCGGCTCGGATCGACCGACTCGTGCCGGTCGCCGGGCGCGGCCTCGCTCACACCGTCGTCGGTAGCCAGCAGCACCAGCCCGGCCGAGTCGGCGTCCACCGCGCGCGGCGCATGCGGTGGCAACGCGACCGTGGCTACCAGCTCGCCGGAGGCCAGCGCCGCGCACCGCTCGTCCGAGGCGAGCAAAACCGGTGCCACGGCGATGGATTCGGCCACCGGCCCCGGCACGCACCAGCGTCCCAGGCGTTCGAGCGCGACCACCAGGTCGACCGGGTGCGCCTCGATGCCGTCGAACTTCTCCGGAACCGCCAGCGCGGTGACGCCCAGTTCGGCCAGCCGCTCCCACACCTTGCGGCCGGGCGCGGTGTCGCCGGCGGACCAGCCACGGATCGCGCCGGGCAGGTCGGCCGCGCCGAGCGCGGCGTCGATGCTGGCCGCGAAGTCGCGCTGTTGCTCGTCTAGCGCGAATTTCATTTCTTGCCCCCGGACTTCTCGCGGGGCAGGCCCAACAGCCGCTCCGAGATGATGTTGCGCTGAATCTCGTTGGTGCCGGCGTAGATGGTGTCGGCGCGGGTGAACAGGAACAGTCGCTGCCATTCGTCGAATTCACCGTCGGACAGGGTCAGCCCCGGCTTGCCGATCACGTCCATCGCCAGCTCCCCCAGCGCGCGATGCCAATTGGCCCACAACAACTTCGACACGTTATCTTTCCCGGCGGCCTGGCCGCCTCCTTCGACGTCCATGGTGGCCAACGCGTAGCTGCGCATCGCGCGCAACCCGGTCCACGCGCGGGTCAGCCGCTCGCGGATGAAGGGGTCGTCGGCGGCGCCGTTGCGACGC
>NZ_LZJB01000026.1:0-8354 GCF_001666895.1 Mycobacterium sp. E3298 | reverse complement strand
CCAGGACGGCCTCGGCGTCGAACCTGCGCATCAGGACGGCAGCCGCGCCGACGCGGTGGACCGCCATGGTGTAGTTCACCCCGGCGGCATGGTAGAGCGGTGCGGGGGAGAGGTACACGCTCGACCGGCTCATCCCGTACTTGTGGGTGAGCGCCAACTCCAGGACCGCCTGCGCCCACGAGCCGTTGCCGTCGGTCGGGAGGGGGCGGCGGACGGCCTTGGGCCGCCCCGTCGTGCCGGACGAGTACAGCATCTCCGACCCGTCCGCCACGGCCGGCGCGGCGCCGGCCACCGCCAGCGCGTCCTCGTACCCGTCCCACCCGGGCAGCTCGCCCCCCACCACGAGATGGACGGTGACGGCCGCGTTGGCCGCGCGGACGTGCTCGGCCAGATCGGGCATGCTGGCGTCGACGAACACGGCCTTGGCGTCGGAGTCGTCCAGGACGTAGGCGACCTCCTCCGGGGTGAAGTGGGTATTGACCGCGGTGTAGTAGAGACCGGAAAGCTGGCAGGCCCAGGTGATTTCGAGGAATTCGGGCCGGTTCGCCAGGACCAGGGCCACACCGTCGCCCGGGCGCAGCCCGGCGTCATGCAGCGCAGCGGCGACGCGCTGGCTGCGGGCATAGAGTTCGCCGAACGGGATCGCCCGGCCGTCGGCGATCAGGGCCGGCGACGAAGCGGCCGCGATCGCGTGATCGGCGAGATTCACCGGCGGCCCTAAGTGGCTGCGGCGCCGTCAGCCTGGGCGGCCGCCGCGGCCTGCCGCCGGGCGTGCTCGGACGGCAGCACCTTGTCCTTGAACACCGTCTGAATCAGCTGCTGCACATCCTTGCTGATCGAGGCAAGCGCGACGAGATCGTTGGAGCTCTGCCAGTGCACCCGCATGCCCATCAGCTCCCAGGCCCGCTTGAGGTTGGCCTTGGTGAGCATCAGCGTCGTCAACGGTGCCTGGGCGATGTGCCGGGCGATGGCCTCGACACGGTCGTCAAGCTGATCACGCGGGACGACCTCGTTGACCAGGCCGACCTCCAGCGCCTTTCTGGCGTCGATGACCTCGGCGGTGAACAGGTAGTACGCCGCACGGCGCCAGTTCATGAACACCCAAGGCTCGATGGAACATTCACCCGAGGGCATGCCGAATCCCTGCAGCGGCGGGTAGGAGAAGTAGGCGTCCTCAGCGGCGATGACGATGTCGGTGGTCAGACCCATATGGGTTCCGCCGCCGACGCAGTAGCCGTGCACTTGCGCGATCGTGGGCTTGGAGAACTCCCACAGGTTCAGGGTCGGCTTGACGAACAGGTCCGACTGCGCCTTCCACGGGTGGCCGGTCACCATGGCGTTCTCCACGAACGACGGGTAGTCAACCGCGTTGTTGCCGATGGCGTGGCCCGAGCAGAAGCCCTTGCCGTTGGCCTTGAGCACGAGCACCTTGATGTCGTAGTCGCGGTCGGCGTCCAGCAGCGCCGCGTCGACCTCTTCGGCAAGCTTCTGATCCTGGGCGTTCGCCTTCTCCGGCCAGTTCAGCGTGACCCGGGCTATGGGTCCCTCTTTTTGGTAGATGATTCTCTCGCGAGTCTCGTTGAGATCCATACGTGCTCACCTTTCGTTCAAGAAGTGATGACGCCGATTTCGGCGCCGATGTCGTAGGTGTTCCCGACCTGCCCCGTCCACCGCACGGTGCCCGACGCTCCCGCTTCGATTTCCTGTTCCACCTTTTCCGTGGCGATCACGTAGATCGGTGTGCCCGCCTCCACGTGCTGGCCGGCGTCGACGAGCAGGCCGGTCAGCTCGGCTTCCGAAACGGCCACCGAGACCCGCGGAATGCGAATGATGAAGTCAGCCATGCGCCCCCGCGCCCGTCTTTTCGAGGGTCCGCTGCGCGGCAGCGACGATCCGCTCGGGCGACGGGTACACCTGCGCCTCGAGCGCCGCCGCGGCCGGGTTGGGGACGAACCGGGCGGCCACCCGTTCGACGGGCGCGGCGAGTTCGGAGAACAACTCCGAGTGCAGGATCGCGGCGATTTCCGCTCCGGGACCGGCGAACTGGACGGCGTCGTGGACGATGACGGCCCGGCGGGTGCGGCGAGCCGAGTCGATGATGGTCTCGACGTCGAGTGGCACCAGGGTGCGCAGGTCGACGACCTCGGCGCTGACGCCCTGATCGTGCAGCATCGCCGCGGCGGCCAGCGCGTCGTGCACGCAGCGTCCGTAGCCGATCAGGCTCACGTCGGTGCCCGGCCGCTTGATGTCGGCCTGGCCCAACGGGATTGAAAACCCGGGCTCGACCGGGACGGGGCCCTTCTTGCCCTGGAGCCGGATCGTCTCGACGAACAGGCAGGGATCCGGGTCGAAGATCGCCGCCGTCAGGAGGCCCTTCCCGTCCCGCGGAGTGGAGGGCACGATCACCTTCATGCCGGGGATGTGCATGAACCATGCCTCCAGGCTTTGCGAGTGCGTCGCGCCGGTGGCCAGCCCGGCGTACACCTGGGTGCGGATGGTGAGCGGCGCCGTCGTGCGTCCGGCGGTCATGAAGCGCAACTTCGCCGCGTTGTTGATCAGCTGATCGGCGGCGATGCCGATGAAATCCATGATCATGATCTCGGCCACCGGCAGCAGGCCGTCGATGGCGGCGCCGATCGCCGCGCCGACGATCGCCGCCTCCGAGATCGGGGTGTCCAGCACCCGCTCGTGGCCATACTTCGTCGACAGCCCCGCGGTCGGACCGGACGCGCCGGGATCGGCGATGTCCTCACCGAGCAGGAAGACCCTGTCGTCGGCCGCCAGGGCCTGATCCAGCGCGAGGTTCAGCGCCTCGCGCATGGTCAGCTCTTGTTCTTGCGCGCTCATACCGGATACCCGATCGGGGTCGCGTACACGTCGGAGTCCAGCTCGTCGATCGACGGGCCGTCGGCGCCCATCACGGTGTGCAGCGCCGCTTCCACTGTCGCCGTTGCCTCATCGTCGATGCGGTCGAGCTCCTCGGAATTGCAAACGCCGGCCTCGACGAGGTGGTTGCGGAACCGGGGGACCGGGTCGGCTTGGATCGCGGCGGCCAACTGCTCCTTGGGGATGTAGGGCATCCGGTCGCCGAAGTAATGGCCGCGGAACCGGAACGTCACGCACTCGATGAAGGTGGGGCCTTCGCCGGAGCGGGCCCGCTGCAGTGCGTCGTCGAGCGCGGCTTTGACTGCCAGCGGGTCGTTGCCGTCGACGCGCACCCCGGGCATGCCGTAGCCCGCCGCCCGGTCGGCGACGTGTGCGAGCTTCATGGTGTCGACGGTCGGCGTCATTTCGGCGTACAGGTTGTTCTGGCAGACGAAGACCACCGGTAGGTCCCACAGCGCGGCCATGTTCGCCGCCTCGTGGAAGGACCCGGTGTTGGTGGCGCCGTCGCCGAAGCTGACCACCGTGACGCGATCGGAGCCCTTGCGTTTGGCGGCCATCGCCAGCCCCACCGCCACCGGGGGGCCGGCCCCGACGATGCCGGTCGAAAGCATTACGCCCTTATCGGGTTTGGCGATGTGCATGGTGCCACCCTTGCCGCGGCCCGCGCCGACGACGCGGCCCATCATCTCGCCGTAGATCTCTTCCAGTGGGACGCCCTTGCCGATGAGGTCGTGCAGACCGCGGTAGGTGGTCACCAGTTGGTCGTCGGGGCGCAATGCGACACCCATCGCGGCGGCGATGCCCTCCTGCCCGCGTGAGGGCCAGTACACGCACATGAACTCGCCGGTGCCAATGCCTTTGGACAGCCGATCGTCGGCGGCCTTCATCAGCACCATCAGCTCGTACAGGCGGCGCTCGACACCGGCGGCCCCGTCGCTCATGCGGTCACGCACCGGACCACGGCTTGACCTTCAGGAAGCCGCCCCCGTCGACGCGGAGTTGCTGCCCGGTGATGTACCGCGCCGCGTCGGAGGCGAGGAACAACACCGCCTCGCTGATGTCCTCGGGCTCGACGTACGGGATCGGCATCGCCTGCACGAGCGGGAAAACCGGTTCGGCGTCCTCGCGGGCGGGATCCTTCAGGTCCGGCCGGAAGGCGCGATACATCGGCGGGCTGTGCAGCATGTCGGTGTTGACGTTGGTGGGGTGCACCGCATTCATCCGGATGGAGAACCGGGCGAGCGCCAAGGCGAAGTCGTTGACATAGTGCGCCGCAGCCAATTTCGCGAAGGCATAGCCGGCCCCGCCGGGGCCACCGTCGATGCCCGTGGTGTTCATCGACGACATGAACGCGGCGTTGGACCCGATCACGATGATCGAGGCGCCGGCTTGCAGGTGCTTGAGGCTCGCGTGCACCAGATTCAGCACGCCGACCAGGTCCACGTCCACGGCGTCGGCGAAGGCCTGCGGCGGCAGGCCCGCGGTCAGGGGGCAGATGCCCGCGTTGGCGACGACGACGTCGAGATGGCCGAACTCGGCGACACCCTCGTCGATCGCCGCGGACAGGGCGGCGCGGTCGCGGACGTCGGCAACCGCGGTGAACGCGCGCTGCCCCTCCTTCTCGACCAACCGGGCCGTCTCGTCCAGGTCTTCGCGCCGGGCCAGGGGATATTCGTTGGTCTCGATGTCGGCGCACAGGTCCACCGCGATGATGTCCGCGCCCTCGGCGGCCAGCATCCGCGCATGCGAACGGCCTTGCCCGCGCGCGGCGCCACTGATCACGGCCACCTTGCCCGCTACCCTGCCCATCGCCCGTCCTTCGTCCGTGTGGCTATGCCGCGAACCACGTTGGTGCGCAACATTTTTGAGCGGTGCCGCGGGCGGCCGAGCGGAACCGGATCGGGCACCCGCGTGGCTGCTCTGGGAGACGGCGCGCGTTCACCGCGGGGTGGCGTCGGAATCGGGCCGACGGTCGGATCCATCGCATCTCTTCCACGAAAAACTGCGCTGACCTGCAGCGGGTCTACCGCTACGCCCTAGACTAGCTAGAATATCTAAAATAGCAAGGAATGGCGGTTCGACCGAGGGAGTTGGCGATGTCTGGCGTGCGCGGGGGTGTGCTCCAAGGGGTGCGGGTCGTCGAGTTGGCGTCGTGGACCTATGTGCCGTCGGCCGGTGCGGCCCTGTCGGACTGGGGTGCCGACGTGATCAAAGTCGAAGGCGTCGCCTCCGGCGATCCGGGACGCGCGCTGGTCGTCGGTGGGTTCACCCGGCAGGCGGCTCGCCCGGACGCCGACTTCATCCTCGAGTTGGGGAACCGCGGCAAGCGCAGCATCGCCGTCGACATCAAATCCGAGACGGGCCGGGAGCTGTTCGGCCGCCTGTTGGCGAGTGCCGATGTGTTCCTTACCAATTGGTTGCCCGGCGCACTCGAGCGGGCCCGGCTGACCGTCGACGACATCCGGTCGTTCAACCCGAGGATCATCATCGCGCGCGGCACCGGGCTGGGGGTGCGGGGCCCGGATCGGGATCGCGGAGGCTTCGACGCGGCCACCTACCTCGCGCGGGGCGGCGTCGCCTACACGCTCACGCCCTTCGGCACCGACACGCCCGCCGTGCAGGGTCCGGGGTTCGGCGACCTCCAGGGTGGCGCGACGCTCGCCGGCGGTGTCTGCGCCGCGCTGTTTCATCGCGAGCGCACCGGTGAGCCGACGATCGTCGACTCGTCGCTGCTGGCGCAGGCGATGTGGGCGATAGCGCCGTCCATCTCGGCGGCCGATTTCTTCGACATCGACGGGATCCCGGGCGCACCGCCCGGCTTGGCCATCAACCCGCTCGTCAACCGGTACAAGACCCGCGACGGCAGGTGGATCCAGTTGGTCTTCTTGCAACCGGACAAGTTCTGGTTGGGATTCTGCGAACGCATGGGCCTGGCGGAGCTGGCGACCGACGAGCGATTCGTCCCGTCGAGCAACCTGATAGCCAACGCCGCCGCGGCCACCGAGATCCTGACCAACGTCTTCGCCCGACACGACCTCGCGCACTGGCAGAAGGCGCTCGAGGACGAGCCCGGTGTGTGGGGCGCCCTGGCGACGCCGCGGGAGACCCTCAACGATCCGCAGGTCGAACCGAACGGATACGTGGTGACCAACGTCGACGACCACGGGGAGAAGTACCGGATCGTGGCGGCGCCCGTGCAGTTCGACGAAACGCCGCCGGCGCCGGCGCGCGCGCCCGAACACGGCCAGCACACCGAGGAGATCCTGCTCGAGCTCGACGTCGACTGGGACGACATCGCCAGGGCCAAGGACCTCGGGGCGATCCTGTGAGCCTCGCCGCTAGTCGACGAAAGGCGCTAACTGTGGGGACCAAAGTCATCGCCTGCCGATAACCCGGTGACCTGAGACGCCCGCAGTCGTACGTTCTGTGCAAAGGAGCACGGACATGACTGCATTCATGCGCGCGAGCGACGCGTTCACCTGGGCAATGGAAAGCGACCCACGGCTGCGATCGACCGTGGTCAGCGTCGTACTTCTGGACCGGTCGCCGGACTGGGACGAGGTGCGGAGACGATTCGACTTGATCAGCCGCAAACTGCCCATGTTCAGGCAGCGCGTGGTGCAGTCGCCCCCGCCGGCCCCGCCGCGCTGGGAGCACTACCGGGATTTCGACCTGGACTATCACCTGCGCCGAGCGAGCATTCCGGGACCAGGGACGCTCGACGACGTGCTCGAGATGGCGCGCGTGGCCGAGATGCAGGACTTCGACCGGGCTCGCGCGCTGTGGGAAACGACGTTCATCGACGGCCTGGCCAACGGGGGCGCGGCCCTGATCTGCAAGTTTCACCACGCGCTCACCGACGGGGTCGGGGGGGTGCAGATCGCGATGCACCTCTTCGACCTCTCCGAGGACCTGTCGCGCGTTGAACCCCTGCCGCCCGAGCCGGAGGCGGCGGAGTCGGGGCTGCTGGGTGGATATCGCGACGCCGCGCGCTACGACTCCGGCCTGCTGGGCACCGCCCTGACGGGCGCGGCGACCCGGGTCCCGCGGTTGATGTACGACGGCATTCGGCGGCCCGTCGACACCATCCGGTCCGCGGCGAACACCGCCGCTTCGGTCTACCGAACCGTCCGGCCGATAAACAGCCCCGGGTCGCCGTTGGCTACGGAACGGGGCCTGATCCGGCGGCTCGGGGTGCATCAGGTGGCGATGCGGCCGCTCCGGGAGGCCGCGCATCGTTGCGGTGGGGCGTTGAACGACGCATTCGTCGCGGGGGTGGCGGGTGGGCTGCGGCTCTACCACGAGAAGCACGGTGTCGCGGTCGGCGACTTGCACATCACGATGCCGATCAGCCTCCGGACCAAAGACGATGGCATGGGCGGGAACCGGATCACACTGATGCGCTTCGACGTGCCCGTCGGCGAGGCCGACCCGGCGAAGCGCATCCAAGCGATCCGGCAGCGCTCCGCGGCGGTGCGCAACGAAAGATCCCTGCCATACACGCAATTGATCGCCGGGATGCTCAATCTGGCGCCCCGGTGGTACATCGGCTCGGTCCTGCGCCACGTGGACTTCGTAGCGAGCGATGTGCCCGGCGTACCCGTACCGGTCTTCCTCGGCGGTGCCCCGGTGCGAGCGCAATACGCGTTCGGCCCCACCATCGGCTCCGCAGTCAACGTCACCCTTCTCACGTATGTCGACACGTGCGGGCTCGGCCTGAACGTCGACACCACCGCAATTCCGGACTACGACGTCTTCCACGACGCCATCGTCGGCGGCTTCGACGAATTACTCGCGTTGGCAACCTAATTCGCGGTAGCCGGATTGCAACACAATCCGGAATTCCTCCGGAGTCGTTGGTTAGCAGCCGATCCCGAAACGGTCACGGCCCGATATCAATCCCGGCGGCGCTCTGGCACAACGCGATCAATCGACAAATCATGGCACAGGGCGCCTTTGAGGTTTGCGGCCGCGACGATGCGTAGCGCAGGAATTCCTCGTCCGCTATTCAGTGGCGGATTCGTGACGGCGCCGCAGGAGGTATCCACAATATGACGGCGAACTGGGTCCCTGCCCAGACTTCGTGTGGCCCGAATTCCGGTCGCATCCTCGACACCGCGCGGGGCATACTCATCGGCTTGCGCCGGTGCCCGTCCGAAGCCGCCCTGGACGAATTGCACAGCGCGGCCTTGCGGCACAAAGTGCCGGTATTCGCGATGGCGTGGGCCCTGGTGCATTTGGCCGGCGATGGCGAGAAGACACCGAGCTTCACCGACGCGCAATCCGCGGCTCGGCACGAATGGGGACGTTTGTTCTCCTCCGCCGCAGTGACCTGTTGAGCGGGGATCGAGACGCAGGGACGGCCGAGCTTTCGAGGGGTAACCCGGCCGTCCCCAACCACAACGACGCAAAGGCGCGCGCGGAGGGTGGCGCTTTTGGGCTTCGGTTGCAGTGGCCGGCACGCGGGC
>NZ_LZJB01000025.1:0-670 GCF_001666895.1 Mycobacterium sp. E3298 | reverse complement strand
CACGGTGACCATCGTCCTGTCCCGCGGGATGACCGCCCACCCGAATTCGCTGACCACGCTGGACTATCCGCGCGGCATGGTCGCGGGCCGCAAAAAGGAGCTCGCCTTCAGCCTGGGCGGCATGGGCTCGTCCAGCACGAACTACTACAACCAGGCCTACAGCCGCCAAGGCTGGTCCGAGATCGCCGCCGAGGTACGCGAACGCTGGCAGCGCGGCGACCGCGACGGCGCGGCCGCACTGGTCACCGACGAGATGGTGTTGGCCACCACGCTGATCGGCACCGAGGAGATGGTTCGCGCCCGGCTCAGCGTGTGGCGGGACGCCGGCGTGAACACCGTGCGGCTGTATCCGGCCGGCGACACGCTGGATGCGAAGCTTGGCACGCTCGGCCGGGCCATCGAGCTGGTCGGCGAGATCGGCTAAACCCCGACCGTGGGGGATATGGACAAATTAACGACGGTTTTCGTACCCGGGCCACACGCTCGGCGGCCGGGGCGTCAGCGAACGGCCGTGGGCGCGTCGGTCGCCTTGACGAGTCGCACCTCCGGACGCTCCGGCACCCCGTCGGCCAGGAACCACCGGAAGGCGAGGTTGCCGCGCGGATAGTCCAGCGTGGTCAGCGAATTCGGGTGGGCGGTCATCCCGCGGGACAGGACGATGGTCACCGTG
>NZ_LZJB01000024.1:0-1335 GCF_001666895.1 Mycobacterium sp. E3298 | reverse complement strand
CGGGAGTAGCCCATCTCGGCCACAGTGCGCATCGCCGCGGTGA
Organism: Mycobacterium sp. E3298; assembly: GCF_001666895.1. NCBI lineage: Bacteria > Bacillati > Actinomycetota > Actinomycetes > Mycobacteriales > Mycobacteriaceae > Mycobacterium > Mycobacterium sp. E3298. The sequence continues at coordinate 1,292 of NZ_LZJB01000024.1, read as the reverse complement.
TGATGCGCGTGCGGGTCTGTTCGCCGTCGGCGCCCACCGGGCGCCCCAATCGCGAGGGCCGGGCGCTCATGCGGGACGGCACGCGCCGCCGTCCCGTCCCTCACGCACCGCGCACCTCCGCACGAACCCCGAATAAATCGATCACTCGATTATATTCGACACTGTCAGGCGCCGAGAGCCTGCGGACGGGACGCGCGAGTGCGGAGAACACGGTGACGCGGGCGCAGCGGGGACGCCCCGTCGGCGCCAGCGGTGAGGAGACCCGCCAGCGGATCATCGTGGCCACCATGCGCTGTGTGGCGACGGTGGGCTACTCGCGAGCCACGATTCGCGAGATTGCCCGCGCCGCCGACATGACGAGCGGCAGCCTGTACCACTACTTCCCGAACAAGTCCGAATTGCTGGGCGCGGCCGTCGAGGACATCGAGCGGATCGCGGCCCCCCGGCTGTGGGACGCGGCCGCACAGGCCGACGACGTGGTCGAACGGCTGGTTGCGGTGTTGGAGGAGGCGAGTCGGATGATGCGCGAACATCCGCATCTGGCCGGCTTCGATCGCGCGGTACGCGCGGAGAGCCATCAGCATCCCCGTCGCGGCCGGCCGAACTATCCGGGGCCAAAGGCCCTGCGCCGAACCATCATTGAGATCCTCCGCGACGCCCAGACCGCCGGCGCGCTGCCGCCGGGCATCGACCCCCGGGCCGCCGCCGGCGCGATCCATGCGCTGGCTCGCGGCCTCACCGAGCGCGCGGCCACCCTGGACGCCGACGCCTACGCGGCCACGCTCGCTTCGGCGAAGGGGTTGATCAGCGGGACGCTGTTCGCGCGCCCAGCGAATCACCGCAGGTCCACACCGCGACGCCGATCAACACCAAATCCTTGAGCAGGAACTGGCCCGGTAACGCCGACAGCACGGGAACGCCATCCGCATGGGTCGCGATTACGCCGGGCGTGGTGAACAGGAAGCTCAGGGTGCCCAGGAACAGCAGCACCGCCAGCGCGCTGCCGGCCGCCGACGCGCGCGGCCACACCGGCCTCAGGGCGATCAGAACCGCGGCGACGATCTCCATCGTGCCCAGCAAGCGTGCGACGGTGGCGACGCTCAACACGTCGTAGATCCAGCTCATCAGCGGGCTGTGCTCGATCAGCACACGGGATTCCATCTTCACGTACTTCCCGAACCCGATCCAGGCCAGGACGATGACCAACCCGTACCGGCTGATCAGCTGGCCCGACAGCGTCAGGGACTGCGCCACACGGGAACCGGTGGCGACGGGCGCGGTCACGGATTCGA
>NZ_LZJB01000023.1:0-22288 GCF_001666895.1 Mycobacterium sp. E3298 | reverse complement strand
CCAGCCGGCGCCCCCGGCGGACCTGCCCCCGGCGCCCCCGGCCGACGCGCCGGTGGACACCGACTTCCACGGTTTCGTCCCGGCCAACATGCCGCAGGACGTTTCCTCGGCCGGCTACACCAAGCAGCTGTGGGACGCCATCCGGGCTCAGGACATCCAGGGCAACGACGCGCTCGACGCGATCGCCCAGCCGGCCCCGGCCACCTGAGTCCCGCCCGTAAGACTGCCCGGCACGCCTCGGACGTTTTTCGCTTCGGGGCGTGCCGGCACTCCAATCGCTACGGCGTTAGGCCGAGCCCACCCATTCTTCGGTCCCATCGTCGAAGAACTGGTGCTTCCATACCGGTAGCCGCGCCTTGATCTCGTCGACCAGCTGCGCACAGGTGGCGAACGCCGCGTGACGGTGGTCCGCCGCCACCGCCGCCACCAGCGCCGCCTCCCCGATGCGCAGCACCCCGATCCGGTGGCTGGCCGCGACCGCGCGCACCCCGGTCGACTGGTCCGCGACGTCGGAGACCACCTTGGCCAACACCTCTTCGGCCGACGGATGCGCGGAGTACTCCAGCCGCACCACCCGCCGTCCGCCGTCGTGGTCGCGAATCATGCCGACGAAGCCGACGACAGCCCCCGCCGACTGATGGGCCACGAGCTCTTCGTGCTCGGCCAGGAAGATCGGGTGATCGGTCATGGCCGCACGGACGACCAGCGTCATCGCTGGTGGTCTCCGCCGGCGAGTTGATCGAGCGCGTGATCGAGCACGTCGTCGAGCACGCCCAGGCCGTCCCGCACGCCACCGGGCGAACCGGGCAGGTTGACGATCAGGGTCCGTCCCGCCACACCGCACACCCCTCGGGACAACACCGACGTGGGCACCTTCGGCAGGCCCGACCGGCGGATCGCGTCGGCCAGCCCCGGGATCATGTAGTCCAGCACGGCGACGGTCTGGTCGGGCGTGCCGTCGCTGGGCGAGATACCGGTGCCGCCCGACGTGATGACGACGTCGACGCCGTCGTCGACCGCCTTGCGCAGGGCCTCGCCGACGGGCTCACCGTCGGCGACCACCGCCGGCTCGGCAAACGAAAACCCGCGCTCTGCAAGCCATTCCGCGATGATGGGCCCGCAGCGATCGTCGTATACCCCGGCGGACGCGCGGGTCGAGGCGATGATGACGCGGGCGGATCGGGTGCCCATCACCGCACCCAAGTTCCGGTCTTGCCGCCTTCCTTGCGCAGCACCCGAATGTCGTCGAGGCGCGCGGCAGGATCCACAGCTTTGATCATGTCGTACAGCGTCAGGCCTGCCACACTGACAGCGGTCAGCGCCTCCATCTCCACCCCCGTGCGGTCGGTGCTGCGAACGGTCGCGATGATCTCGATGTCGGCGGGTCCCACCGTGAATTCCACGTCGACTCCCGTGAGCGCCAACTGGTGGCAGAGCGGGATCAGCTCACTGGTGCGCTTGGCCGCGAGGATGCCCGCCACGCGGGCGGTGGCCAGCGCGTCGCCCTTGGGGAGCCCTCCGGCCGAGATCAGCTCCACCACGTGCGGGGAAGTGTGTAAGGCGCCGGCGGCCACGGCGGTGCGCTTCGTGGTTCCCTTTTCGCTGACGTCGACCATGTGGGCCGCGCCTCGGTCGTCCAGGTGTGACAACGCGCCCGGGCCGGATTCTCCCGATGCCCAGGTCGCCGCGGGCTTGGCGGCCTCGGAGGCCTTAGCCATCCTGGCGCCTACCGGTTAACGACGGTAACCGGGTGCAGGTAGGGCAGGTCAGTGGAGGGCAGCGGGAACACCAGCTCGCCGAACGGCGACAACGCGCCCGTGCGGTCGGTCACGAGTTCGCTCACCGCGTGGTCGTCGGGGTCCGTCGTCGGCCACCCGTTGTCGACATACCTGGTTTTGCGGGCTTTGCCCTCAGCAGTGTCAGCCACGGCGTCCATTCTGACAGGTCGCTCCTGCGCATGTCGTGCAAGATCGGCAGTTCGACCGAGGAGGCCCCGCCATTCGTGGCCGACGTGCGACCCGCCGACTGTTTTACGCTGGTCAGCAATGACCGACAACACCCCGGACATCCCGCTGGGGTCGTGGCTGGCCGACTTGCCCGACGAGCGGCTGATCCGACTGCTGGAGCTGAGGCCGGACCTCGCCCAGCCCCCGCCCGGCAGCATCGCCGCGCTGGCCGCCCGCGCTCAGGCCCGCCAGTCGGTCAAGGCCGCCACCGACGAGCTCGACTTCCTGCGGCTCGCGGTGCTCGACGCGCTGTTGGTGCTGCAGGCCGACGCCACGCCGGTGCCGACGACGAAACTGCTGGCGTTGATCGGCGAGCGCGCTCGCGACGCCGACATAGCGGACGCGCTGGACGACCTCCGCGCGCGCGCGTTGGTCTGGGGCGACACCGCGCTCCGCATCGCCCCGGACGCCGGCACGGCGCTGCCTTGGTACCCGGGCCAAGTCACCCTCGAGGACGCCGCCCGCACGGGCGAGGAGATCGCGCGGCTCATCGACGACCTCAACCAGGCCCAGCTCGACGTGCTGGAGAAGCTCCTCGAGGGTTCGCCGATGGGCCGCACCCGTGACGCCGCGCCCGGCGCTCCCACGGACCGGCCGGTGCCCCAGCTGCTGGCGATGGGACTGCTGCGACGCATCGACGCCGAGACCGTGATCCTGCCCCGCCACGTCGGGCAGGTGCTGCGCGGCGAACAAGCCGGTCCCATGCAGCTGACCGCACCCGACCCGGTGGTGTCGACGACCACCGCCGACGATGTCGACGCGGCGGCGGCCGGGGCCACCATCGACCTGCTGCGAGAGCTCGACGTCCTGATCGAAACGCTGGCCGCCGCACCGGTTTCGGAGCTGCGCAGCGGTGGACTGGGGATCCGCGACGTCAAGCGGCTCAGCAAGACGACGGGCATCGAGGAGTCGCGGCTGGGCCTGATCCTCGAGGTGGCGGCCGCGGCCGGCTTGATCGCCAGCGGGATGCCCGACCCCGAACCGGCCACCGGCGACGGGCCGTACTGGGCGCCGACGGTGGCCACCGACCGGTTCACCGCGCTGCCCACCGCGGAGCGCTGGCAGCTGCTGGCCGGCAGCTGGCTGGACCTGCCGAGCCGGCCGGCCTTGATCGGCAGCCGGGGGCCCGACGCCAAACCGTATGGCGCCCTTACCGATGCGCTGTACTCGACTGCCGCGCCGCTGGATCGCCGGCTGCTGCTGGGCACGCTGGCCCAGTTGCCTTCGGGCGCCGGCGTCAACGCGGTTTCAGCGTCGGCAGCGCTCATCTGGCGGCGCCCCCGCTGGGCCAAGCGGTTACAGCCCGGACCCGTGGGTGATCTGCTCGCCGAGAGCCACGCGCTGGGCCTGGTGGGGCGCGGGGCGCTCAGTACCCCCCGGCCGCGCCCTGCTCGACGAGAGCACCGGCCCGCAGCCCGCGGTCGACGCGATGGCGCGTGCCCTACCGAAACCGATCGATTACTTCCTGGTGCAGGCCGACCTGACCGTCGTCGTGCCGGGGCCACTGGAACGCGACCTCGCCGAGGACCTGGCCACCGTGGCCACGGTCGAATCGGCCGGCACCGCGATGGTCTACCGCATCAGCGAACCGTCGATCCGGCATGCGCTCGACGTGGGAAAGACCCGCGACTGGATGCATGGACTGTTCGCCAGACACTCCAAAACGCCTGTGCCGCAGGGGCTCACCTACCTGATCGACGATGTCGCGAGACGGCATGGCCAGCTGCGGATCGGCATGGCCACGTCATTCGTGCGCTGCGAGGATCCCGCGCTGCTGGCCCAGGCCGTCGCCGCACCCGCGACCGACCGGGTGCAACTGCGCGCGCTGGCCCCGACGGTCGCGGTGTCTCCGGCGCCGATCGCCGAGGTGCTGACCGCGCTGCGCGCGGCGGGTTTCGCCCCGGCGGCCGAAGACTCCACCGGCGCCGTCGTCGACGTCCGCCCCCGCGGCGCCCGGGTCCCCACTCCGCAGCAGCGCCGGCCCTACCGCCCGATGCCACGACCCAACAGCGAGAGCCTCAACGCCGTGGTCGCGGTGCTGCGCAAGGTGACCGCCGCGCCGTTCGGCAACAATCGCGTCGATCCGGCGGTCACCATGTCGTTGTTGCAGCGGGCGGCCAGGGAACAAGAGACGCTGGTGATCGGTTATCTGGATGCCGCGGGTGTCGCCACCCAGCGTGTCGTGGCGCCGATCACCGTTCGCGGCGGTCAGCTGACCGCGTTCGACTCGGCGTCCGGGCGTCTGCGCGACTTCGCCATCCACCGCATCACGTCGGTGGTGTCGGCCAACGGCCGATAATGGGATTGCGATGCGTTGCGACCGCGAGGAATGAGAAGGAGTTGGGCCATTGACTGACGGCCCCTTGATTGTGCAGTCCGATAAGACGGTGCTGCTCGAAGTCGACCATGAACTGGCCGGCGCGGCACGCGCCGCCATCGCGCCGTTCGCCGAGCTGGAGCGCGCGCCCGAGCACGTGCACACCTACCGCATCACGCCGTTGGCGCTGTGGAACGCCCGCGCCGCCGGCCACGACGCCGAACAGGTCGTCGACGCGCTGGTCAGCTTCTCGCGCTACGCGGTACCCCAGCCGCTGCTGGTCGACATCGTCGACACGATGGCCCGCTACGGCCGCCTGCAGTTGGTCAAACACCCGGCGCACGGCCTCACCCTGGTCAGTCTGGACCGCGCGGTGCTCGAGGAGGTGCTGCGCAACAAGAAGATCGCCCCCATGCTGGGGGCCCGCATCGACGACGACACCGTCGTCGTGCACCCCAGCGAGCGCGGCCGGGTCAAGCAGATGTTGCTCAAGATCGGCTGGCCCGCAGAGGATCTCGCGGGCTACGTGGACGGCGAGGCGCACCCGATCAGCCTGGCGCAGGACGGCTGGCACCTGCGCGACTACCAGCAGATGGCCACCGATTCGTTCTGGGCCGGCGGATCCGGGGTGGTGGTCCTCCCGTGCGGGGCGGGCAAGACACTGGTGGGCGCGGCCGCGATGGCGAAGGCCAGCGCGACGACGCTGATCCTGGTCACCAACATCGTCGCGGCACGGCAGTGGAAGCGCGAACTGGTAGCGCGCACCTCGCTCACCGAAGAAGAGATCGGCGAATATTCCGGCGAGCGCAAGGAGATCCGGCCCGTCACCATCTCGACGTATCAGATGATCACCCGGCGCACCAAGGGCGAGTACCGGCATCTGGAGCTCTTCGACAGCCGCGACTGGGGGCTGATCATCTACGACGAGGTCCACCTGTTGCCCGCGCCCGTGTTCCGGATGACCGCCGACCTGCAATCCAAACGCCGGCTGGGCCTGACCGCCACGCTGGTCCGTGAAGACGGCCGCGAGGGCGACGTGTTCTCCCTGATCGGCCCGAAGCGCTACGACGCCCCGTGGAAGGACATCGAGGCGCAGGGCTGGATCGCGCCGGCCGAGTGCGTCGAAGTGCGGGTGACCATGACCGACAACGAACGGATGATCTACGCCACGTCGGAACCCGAGGAGCGATACAAGGTGTGCTCGACGGCGCACTCGAAGATCGCGGTGGTCAGGTCGATCCTGGACAAGCATCCCGGCGAACAGACGCTGGTGATCGGCGCCTACCTCGACCAGCTCGACGAACTGGGCGCCGAACTGAACGCCCCGGTGATCCAGGGGTCGACCCGGACGAAGGAACGCGAGGAACTGTTCGACGCGTTCCGCCGGGGTGAGGTGTCCACACTGGTGGTGTCCAAGGTCGCCAATTTTTCCATCGATCTGCCGGAAGCTTCTGTGGCGGTGCAGGTTTCGGGAACCTTCGGTTCGCGTCAGGAGGAAGCGCAGCGGCTGGGCCGGTTACTGCGACCCAAAGCCGACGGTGGTGGCGCCATCTTCTACTCTGTGGTGGCCCGCGACAGCCTGGACGCGGAGTATGCCGCGCACCGGCAGCGCTTCCTCGCCGAGCAGGGCTACGGTTACATCATTCGCGACGCGGACGACCTGCTGGGGCCGGCGATTTAAGCCGAGCGCTCTCCGCCGCCATGCGACGTTGGCGGAAATTGATATCACGGGCGATATCAAGTTTGCGAAGGCCCGCATAGTCCCGGCCTGGCGCCGCGCATCCACCTTCCTGAGCGTCCCGCCTGATCGGCCACTGGCGCAAAGATTTCCACTAACATTGCCTAGTGCAACTGTTTCATAGTGCTATAGTGGACCCAACTCCAATTACCGGAGGGTGGGCACAATGAAGATCGCCGTTGTCGGCGCCGGCATCGCCGGCCCAACGCTCGCGTACTGGCTATCACGGTATGGCCACGAGCCAACCCTGATCGAGAAGGCGCCGCGGCTGCGCACCGGCGGCTACGTGGTGGACTTCTGGGGTGGCGGATACGCCGTGGCCGAACGCATGGGACTCACCGCCGAGCTGCACGCCGCGGGGTACACCGTGCGCGAGGTCCGACTGGTAGATCGCGATTCACGTAGGGTGGGCGGCTTTGCGGCCGAGGTGTTCCAGCGCAACCTTGATGGCCGGTTCGTCACCGTGCCCCGTGGTGACCTGTCGGCCATGATCTATCGCTCCATCGACAACCATTGTGAAACCCTTTTCGGTGAAAGCGTTTCCGCCGTCGAGCAAAACGATTCGGGAGTGCGGGTGACCCTCGACGGGGGCGGCTCACGGCAATTCGATCTGCTCGTCGGTGCGGGTGGCATTCATTCGCCCGTGCGGGACTTGGTATTCGGCCCCTCCTCTAGATTCGAGAAGGATCTCGGCTACCGGGTCGCGGCATTCGAAACCAAGGGCTATGAACCGCGCGACGAACTCGTCTACCTTGCCTACACCATGCCGGGACGCATGGTCGCCCGATTCGCCATGCGCGACGAGAAGACCATGTTTCTCTTTATTTTCACGCCTGAGCACATGAGCGGTCCCGATCCGCACGATGCGTCAGAGGTTAACGCGACATTGCATCAGGTCTTCGGCAACGCGGGTTGGGAGTGCCCGGAGATCCTGCGCCAACTCGACGGGGCAGCCGACGTGTACTTCGACCGCACCAGCCAGATCGTCATGGACCACTGGTCGGACGGGCGGGTGGCGCTGGTCGGCGACGCCGCGGGCGCGGTCTCGCTGCTGGCGGGTGAGGGGACGGGCCTGGCGATGGTGCAGGCCTACACACTGGCGGGCGAACTTGACCGCGCGGGAGACGATCACCGGGAGGCGTTTCGCCGCTATGAGAATCGGCAGCGTCCGATCGTCGAGGCCCGGCAGCGGTCGGCCCGCGCATTCGCCACCACGTTCGCGCCAAAGACGGCGCTGGGTCTGTGGACGCGCAACCAGGCGTCCAAGCTGCTGAACGTTCCGCTGCTGGCCGATTGGGTCGTCGGGAGCGAGTTCGGAAACGACATCGCATTGCCCGAATACGCCGCTTAGCGGTGCGCGTAGCTCTTCCGAACCGTGCGACGTTCGTCGAACTTGATAGCACCGGTGATATCAAATTCGGGGACGCACGCATGGTCCGAGAGCCGCGCGCGGTCGCGGACTACAGCGACAGGATGGTCGCCGATGCCGTGCCGGGTGCGCCGTACACCTGGGCCAGGCCGACGCGCGGGTTGCCGGGCACCTGACGTTCGCCCGCCTCGCCGCGCAGCTGGCGCACGAGCTCGTGCATCTGCCGCAGCCCCGACGCGCCGATCGGCTCACCGTTGGCGATCAACCCGCCGTCGGTGTTGACAGGCATCGAGCCGTGGATCTCGGTGGCACCGTCAGCGAGCAGCTTCTCCTGTTCGCCGTCGGCGCACAGGCCGGTCTCGGCCATGTGGATGACCTCGTTGCCGGCGTCGGTGTCCTGCAGCTGCGCGACATCGACGTCCTCGGGCCCGATGCCGGCGGCCTCGTAGGCCGCCTTGGCCGCGTACACCGTCGGGGAGACGTCCTCGTCCAGCGGGGCGAAGGTGGCGTGCACCTCGTAGGCGCCGTACCGGCGGGTGCGAATCTCGCAGGCCCGCACGTACACCGGCTTGTCGGTGTACTTGTGCGCGATGTCGGCCCGACACATGATCACCGCGGCCGCGCCCTCGTCGGGCGCGCAGAACATGTACTGCGTCAGGGGGTAATTGAGCACGGCGGAATTGAGAATCTCTTCCTCGGGAATCGGCTTGCGGCGGAACGCATTCGGGTTCAGCGCGCCGTTGCGGAAGTTCTTGGCCGCCACCTTCGCGAGCGTGGCCTCGGAGATGTTGTGGTCGTGCAGGTACTTGTTGGCCTTCATGCCGAAGAACTTGGTGGTGACGAACTGGCCGTTCTGCGCGTACCACTGTGGCAGCGCCAGCTTGGCGGGGTCGTCGGTGAAGGCGCCGCGCGGGTGCTTGTCCAACCCGATGGCGATTCCGATGTCGTACTTGCCGAGCCGGATGGTGTCGGCGGTCTGCTGGATGGCGCTGGCGGCGGTGGCGCAGGCATTGAACACGTTGGTGAACGTGATGCCGGTCAAGCCGACGAGACGGGTGACCGCGTCCGGGTTCGACACTTCGTGGCTGCCGCCGAAGCCGAACTGGATGTCCTTCCAGTCCACCCCGGCGTCGGCCAGCGCGGATTGAATGGCCTCGGCGCCCATCTGCATTGCGGTCTTGTCGAACCGGCCGAACGGGTGCAGGCCCACGCCGATGATGGCGACATCGTTGGTCATCTCAGGCTCCTTCCGGAGAAGTTGCGATCGGCCGGAACGCGAACGTCATGATTTCGGTGCCCTCTTCGTCGGTGGTGAGCGGGACCATCGTCAGCTCGACCTCCTGGCCGAATTGCAACTCGGCCGGGTCGTTCTCGGTCAGCCGCCCCTCGACTCGGATTACGTCGTCGAGTTGGACCAGTCCGACGCCGAACGGCACGAAGTCCTTGCCCGTCGGGCCTGCGTACGGGGCCCCGGGCGGAAAGCCCTGGGTGGTCCACGCGACCAGTGTCCCGCGGCGCGGCAGCAGCACATCGGTCATCTCCCCGAGGCTGCAGCGCGGGCACCACTGCTGGACCGGGAAGGTGGTGGCGCCACAACTGCCGCACCGGCTGCCGATCAGCTGTGGGCTCTCATCGGGCCAGGTAGAGATCTCGGGGGCGAGTGCCTTTTGCATCGGGGGATCCTCCAGAAGCGTCCACGGTGCGCCTACAGAATGTTGCTCACTGAACCGTATAACAGCTTTCCGAAAAGTGGAAACCGCATTCTCGCTAATTGATCGGGCGCGCCCGGGACCCGCGGATATCGTTGAGACCATGCCAGTCACGGTGATACTCGAACTGAAGTTCAAGCCCGACGCGGTGCCGCAGGCGCGCGACGTCATGGGCCGCGCGTTGCGCGACACCCGGGCGTTTGCCGGGAACGTCCGCACCGACGTGCTCGTCGACGAGGACGACGAAGCGCACTGGCTGATCTATGAACTGTGGGACTCGGTCGAGCACGACGAGGCGTACCGCGCGTTCCGGGCGGGCGAGGGGAAGCTGACCGAGCTTCCTCCGCTGCTGGCCGCCCCTCCGGTCAAGACGAGATACGCCACGTCCGATGTCTAGCTCAGCGCCGGGATGACCTCGCGCTCGAACAACTCGATGCCGGACCGATCGTAGGCCGCCTCCGGGAAATAGCAGATGGCGTACTCGCACCCGAGGTCGCGCAACTTGGCCATCCGCTCGATCACCTGTTCCGGCGTGCCCGTCGCCGAATCGGGTCCGCTGCCGGCGGCGAGCATCGCATCCGCGGCCGCCTCCGGCACATGGCGGACGAGGCGGTCGCGGACCCGCTGGAGCCGGTCCTGGACGTCGGCGTCCGACGTCCCGACAACGGCGTTGACGTTGGCCGAACGCACGATGGCATCGAAGTCGGTACCCAGCCGCCGACAATGCTGGGCCAGCACTTCCGACTTGTGCGCGAAGGCCTCGGGCTCCGGTGTGAAGTTGGTGTATTGCGCGTATTGCGCTGCGATGCGCAGAGTCACCTTTTCGCCGCCGCCGGCAATCCACAGCGGAATCCCATTGTCCTGCAGCGGTTTGGGGGCAACGATCGCGCCGTTGACCTGGTAGTGCTTACCGTCGAAGCTGACCTTGCCGTCGCGCCAGGCATCCCGCATTATCCGCACGCCCTCGTCCAGCCGGCCCAGCCGTACGCCCGCCGAGGGAAATCCGTAACCGTAAGCGCGCCATTCGTGTTCGTACCAGCCACCGCCGATGCCCATCTGGATCCGCCCACCGGAGATGATGTCGGCGGTCGCCGCGACCTTGGCCAGGTACACCGGGTTGCGGTAGCTCATCGCAGTGCACATCTGGCCGAGTTTGATCCGCGACGTGACCGCCGCGTACGCGGCCATCAGCGACCACGCCTCGTGGGTGGCTTCGTCGGTCGGCATCGGGACGGTGTGAAAGTGGTCGTACACCCACAGTGAGTCCCAGGCGCCGTTGTCGGCGTAGGTGGCCAGGTCGCGCATCACCGCCCAGTGCTTCTCCGGTTCGATGTCGACCAGATCCATTCGCCAGCCCTGGGGGATGAAGAGACCGAAGCGCATAACAACGGACTCTAGCCCGGTCGTTGGGCCAGACCCGCCGCTAGGCTTACCCATCGTCGAGCAAGCGGGAGGTCGTCATGCGGGTCCTGGTCTCCGGTGCCAGCATCGCCGGACCGGTGCTGGCGTACTGGCTGACCCGTCGCGGCTTCGACGTCACCGTCGTCGAGCGGGCACCCGCCCTGCGCAAGACCGGCGGTCACGCCGTCGACCTGTTCCGCCCCGCGATGGAGATTTCGGCGAAGATGGGCGTCCTGCCCCGGATCGAAGCGCTCGCCACCGGAACGAACCGCATGATCATGCGTCGGGAAGGTCGCGCGCGGCCCTTCGAGATCGATCTCACCAAGATCTACGCCGCCACGTCGGACCGGCATGTGGAGATCATGCGCGACGACCTCAGCGAAATCTATTACGACGCCGGTCGCGACGACGTCGAGTACCTGTTCGGTGACGCGATCACCGCGATCGACCATGACGGCGAGGTGACGTTCGAGCACGGCCCCGCCCGCCGGTTCGACGTCGTCGTCGGCGCCGACGGGCTGCACTCCAACGTCCGTCAGCTGACCTTCGGCGATGAAGCCAACCTAACCCGGTTCCTCGGCGGCTATCTGGCGGTGGTGTCGGCACCCAAGGCGCTCGCCGGCCGCGGCGAGATGACCTGCCACGTCGGCGTGGGCCGCCTCGCGGCCATCTACACCGCCGAGCACCTCGACGACGCGCGCGCCGTCTTCCTGTTCCGCAGTAGCCGTGAACTCGACTATGACCACCGGGATGCGTTGCGGCAGAAGGACTTATTGCGTTCGGCGTTCGCCGATATGCACGAGCAGGTGGACGATTGGCTAGCCGAAGTCGACAGCACGCCCGCCTTCTACTTCGACTCCATCAGCCAACTGCGACTGGACCGATGGTCACGTCGGCGGGTCACCCTCGTCGGCGACGCGGGATATTGCCCCGGCCCGGCGGTCGGGGGCAGTACCAGCCTCGCGGTGCTCGGCGCCTACGTACTGGCCGGCGAGCTCGCCCAGGCCGACGGCGACCTCCTGCGCGCGTTCTCCGCCTACGAACTGCAGATGCGCGAGCCGGTACACCAGAGCCGCGCGTTCGCCCGCGGCGCCGCCAAGGGCATCATTCCCGGGTCGCGGTTCGGCGTGTGGGCGTTGACCCGCGGCGCGCAGCTGGTCTCGGCCATGCCCGGGTCGTTGTCGCGGTCGCTGGCCAAGCTGAACGCCAAGGGCGTCCGGATGCACGACTCGATGCCGGTGCCCGACTACAGCGCGACCGACCGACAAGCGAACGAAAGGAACAACCGCCGATGGAACTAGCCGGTGTGGGAATCTGGAGCAGTCAACTGCGCTACGGCGATCCGTCCGAATCCGCCGAGGCGGCAGCGGAATTGGACGAGTTGGGTTTCCCCGCGCTGTGGATACCCGACGTCGGCGGACCGGTGTTCGACGCCGTCGGCAACCTGCTCGCCGCGACCGAGCGGACCGTGGTCGCGACCGGGATCCTCAACCTGTGGATGCATGCACCCGGCGACGTCGCCGAGTCCTACGCGGCACTCACCGACGAGCACGGGGACCGGTTCCTGCTCGGCATCGGCGTCAGCCACGCGCCGCTCATCGACGCCGGCCAGCCCGGGCGCTACCGCAAGCCGCTGGCGGCGACGGCGTCGTTCCTGGACGGGCTGGATGCCGCCGTGCGGCCGGTGCCCGCCGAGAACCGGGTGCTCGCCGCGCTCGGCCCCAAGATGCTGACCCTGTCGGCGGAACGGTCCCGCGGCGCGCATCCTTATCTCGTCACGCCCGACCACACAGCCTCCGCTCGCGCGACTCTGGGTGAGGGCCCCCTGCTGCTGCCTGAACAGACCGTCGTCCTTTCCGAGGACGCCGACGAGGCGCGGCGAATCGGAACCGATTGGCTGCGTGCGTATTTGGCTTTGCCCAACTACGCCAACAACCTGCTGCGCAGCGGGTTCTCCGAAGACGACCTGGCGCAGGTGAGCGACCGTCTCTTCGATGCCATCATCGCGTGGGGCGACGAAGGGGCGATCATGCGCAGGGTCGACGAGCATCGGTCGGCGGGCGCCGACCACGTGTGCGTGCAAGTGCTGCTGGAGGACCCGAAGGCGTTCCCGCGCGAGCAATGGCGCAGGATCGCCGCCGCCTCCGGTTGAGGCCGCCGACGCGGTACCGCCCCTTCCATTGCCGCGACACTTAAACCACGGCGACGACACGCCGTAACGCACCGCCATGGTTTAAGTCTCGCGGGACCACGCCACGCAAAAGCCCCCGAGGCCAACGGCTTCGGGGGCTTTTGCGACTGAAACTAGGTCAGCGAGTCCGGCGGCAGGAAGCGGTCACCGTACTTGGCGGCCAGCTCGCGTGCCCGCGCCACGAACGCTTCCTTGCCGGTCCCTCCCGCACCCTCGTAGCCGACGATGAACTGCGCGCTGCCACCGGTATACGGCGGGAACCCGATGCCCATGATCGAACCGATGTTGGCGTCGGCGGTCGACGTCAACACGCCCTCGTCGAGGCACTTCTGGGTTTCCAGCGCCTCGGCGAACAGCATCCGATCGATCATGTCCTGCAACGGGATCTGCGCGCTGCCCGACTTGAACGTCTCCCGCAGGCCCGGCCACAACCGGGTGCGCTTGCCGTCGACGTACTCGTAGAAGCCCGCGCCCTTGAGCCGCGACGGGCGGCCGATCTCGATCATCTTCTCCACGACCGCCTCCGCCGGGTGCGGCTCGTAGGTGCCGCCGGCGTCCTCGACGCCCTTGCGGGTGGCCGCGGCGATCTTGTGCATCAGCTCCAGGTTGAGCTCGTCCGAGAGCTGCAGCGGCGGCGCCGGGTAGCCGGCCTGCGAGCCGGCGTGCTCGATGCTGGCGGGCTCCACGCCCTCGCCCAGCATCGCCAGGGCCTCGTTCACGAAGGTGCCGATGACGCGGCTGGTGAAGAAGCCGCGGCTGTCGTTGACGACGATCGGGGTCTTGCCGATGGCCAGCGTGTAGTCGAACACCCGGGCCAGTGCCTCGTCAGAAGTCTTCTCGCCCTTGATGATTTCGACCAGCGGCATCTTGTCCACCGGAGAGAAGAAGTGGATCCCGATGAAGTCTTCCTGGCGCTTGACGCCGGTCGCCAGACCGGTGATCGGCAGCGTCGAGGTGTTGGACCCGAGCAGCGCGTTGGGTTCGACGATGTCCTCGATCTCCTGGAACACCTTGTGCTTGAGGTCCTGGTTCTCGAACACCGCCTCGATGACGAAGTCGACGCCCTTGAAGTCGGCGGGGTCGGCGGACGGCGTGATGCGGTCCAGCAGCGCCTTGCTCTTCTCCTCGGTGGTCTTACCGCGCTGAAGCGCCTTGGCCTCAAGCTTTTCCGAGTAGCCCTTGCCCTTCTGGGCGGCCTCGATGCTGACGTCCTTGAGCACCACGTCGAAACCGGCCTTGGCCGAGACGTACGCGATGCCCGCGCCCATCATGCCCGCGCCCAGCACGCCGATCTTGTTGATCTTGACCGGCTCGATGCCGTCGGGTCGCGAGCCACCGCCGTTGATGTGCTGCAGGTCGAAGAAGAACGCCTGGATCATGTTCTTGGCGACCTGGCCGGTGACCAGCTGGGTGAAGTAGCGGCTCTCGATGCGGGTGGCCGTGTCGAAGTCCACCTGCGCGCCCTCGACGGCCGCGTCCAGGATGGCCCGCGGCGCGGGCATCGGCGCACCCTTGAGCTGCTTCTTCAGCAGCGCCGGGAACGACGGCAGGATGCCGGCCAGCGCGGGGCTGGACGGGGTGCCGCCAGGCATCTTGTAGCCCTTGGCGTCCCACGGCTGGGTGTGCGAGTCGGGGTTGGCCTTGATCCACGCCTTGGCGGCGGGCACCAGTTCCTCGACCGAGCCGACCAGCTCGTCGACCAGCCCCATCTCCTTCGCCTTGGCCGGCTTGAAACGGGTGCCCTGCGAAAGGATGTTCATGAACGCGTTCTGGATGCCGAACATCCGCACGGTGCGGGTGACCCCGCCACCACCGGGCAGCAGGCCCAGCGTCACCTCGGGCAGGCCCAGCTGGCTGCCCTTGACGTCGGCGGCGATGCGGTGGTGGCAGGCCAGCGCGATCTCCAGTCCGCCGCCGAGCGCGGCGCCGTTGATGGCGGCCACGACCGGCTTGCCCAGGGTCTCCAGCGTGCGCAGGTCGCGCTTGATGTCCTCGACCTCGGTGAAGACGTCGCCGGCGTTCTCGGGGCCGGCGTTGATCATGCTCTTGAGGTCGCCACCGGCGAAGAACGTCTTCTTGGCGCTGGTGATCACCACGCCGGTGACCGAATCCTTCTCCGCCACAAGGCGTTCGACGGCTTTGTGCATCGACTCCTTGTAGTGCTCGTTCATCACGTTCGCCGACCCGGTGGGGTCGTCGAGCGTCAGCGTGACGATGCCGTCGGCATCCTTGTCCCAAGTGATGGTGTTCTCTGCCATGGTCCTAAACCCTCTCGATGATGGTGGCGACGCCCATACCGCCGCCGATGCACAGCGTGATCAGCGCGCGACGCGCGTTGCGGCGCTCGAGCTCGTCGACCATGGTGCCGGTGATCATGGCGCCGGTGGCGCCCAGCGGGTGGCCCATCGCGATGGCGCCACCATTGACGTTCAGCTTCTCGTCCGGGATGTTGAGGTCCTTCTGGAACTTCAGCACCACCGACGCGAACGCCTCGTTCAGCTCGAACAGGTCGATGTCGTCGACGGTCAGCCCGGCGCGGTCGAGGACCTTCTGGGTGGCCGGGGTCGGGCCGGTCAGCATGATGACCGGGTCGGACCCGCTGGTCGCGGTGGCGACGATGCGCGCGCGGGGGGTCAGGCCCTGCGACTTGCCGGCGGCCTCGGAGCCGACCAGCACCAGCGCGGCCCCGTCGACGATGCCCGAGCTGTTGCCGCCGGTGTGGACGTGGTTGATCTTCTCGACGTAGTGGTATTTCTGCAGCGCCACGTCGTCGAAGCCGCCCATCTCGCCGATGCCGTCGAACGCGGTCTTCAGCTTGGCCAGGCCCTCCATCGTGGTGTCGGGCCGCATGTGCTCGTCGTGGTCCAGGATGACCAGGCCGTTCTGGTCGCGCACCGGAATGACCGACTTGGCGAAGTAGCCGCCCGACCAGGCCTCGGCGGCCTTCTGCTGCGACCGCAGCGCGTACGCGTCGACGTCCTCGCGGGAGAAGCCCTCGATGGTGGCGATCAGGTCGGCACCGATGCCCTGCGGCACGAAGCCGATCCGGTAGTTGGTCTCGGGGTCGGTCGCCCAGGCGCCGCCGTCGGAGCCCATCGGAACGCGGCTCATCGACTCGACACCGCCGGCCAGCACGAGGTCGTCCCAGCCGGAGCGCACCTTCTGCGCGGCGGTGTTGACGGCTTCGAGGCCCGAGGCGCAGAACCGGTTGAGCTGCACGCCGCCGGTGGTCTCGGGCAGCCCCGCCACCAGCGCCGCGGTGCGGGCGATGTCGCCGCCCTGGTCACCGACCGGGGACACCACGCCGAGGATCAGGTCGCTGATCAGGTTCTCGTCGAGGTCGGGGTTGCGCCGGCGCAGCTCGTCGACCAGCCCGACGACCAGGTTCACCGGCTTGACCTCGTTCAGCGAGCCGTTGCGTTGCTTGCCCCGCGGCGTGCGGATGGCCTCGTAGATGAAGGCTTCTTCGGACATGTCGAGTTCCTCTTCACAAGTGGGTTTCGGATCCGTATTAAAGGTAGGTCCGGATACCGCACCCTAACAAAGTGCCCGGCCAACCTGTTGGTTGGGCCGATCGCCGCTGGTAAAGCCTGCCGAGCGTCACGCCAGCGTGGCCGCCGCACGCGAGCGCCACGCTGGCGTGACGTTCGAGTCCTGGCGACCCCTAAGCTCGACCAGCATGACGGTGTCGCGACTGCGTCCATACGCGACCACGGTGTTCGCCGAGATGTCGGCGCTGGCCGCGCGGGTCGGTGCGGTCAACCTGGGCCAGGGCTTCCCCGACGAGGACGGCCCCGCGGCCATGTTGAAGGCGGCCCAAGATGCCATTGCCGAGGGGAACAACCAGTACCCGCCCGGCATCGGCGTGGAGTCGCTGCGGCACGCCATCGCCGCCCAGCGGCGGCGGCACTTCGGCATCGAGTACGACCCCGACACCGAGGTGCTGGTGACGGTCGGGGCGACCGAGGCCATCGCGTCGGCGGTGCTCGGCCTGATCGAGCCCGGCTCGGAGGTGCTGCTCGTCGAGCCGTTCTACGATTCCTACTCGCCGGTGCTGGCGATGGCCGGCGCGGACCGGGTGGCCGTCCCCCTGGTCCCCCACGGCCGCGGCTTCGCCTTGGACGCCGACGCGCTGCGCCGGGCGGTGACGCCACGCACCCGCGCGCTGATCGTCAACTCGCCGCACAACCCGACCGGCACGGTGCTCAGCGCCACCGAGCTCGCCGCCATCGCCGAGGTCGCGGTCGCCGCCGACCTCTTGGTGATCACCGACGAGGTGTACGAGCACCTGGTGTTCGATCACCACCGGCACCTGCCGCTGGCCGGCTTCGCCGGCATGGCCGAGCGCACCGTCACCATCTCCAGCGCGGCCAAGATGTTCAACTCCACCGGCTGGAAGATCGGATGGGCTTGCGGCCCAGCACAACTCATCGCCGGGGTGCGGGCGGCCAAACAGTACCTGAGCTACGTCGGCGGCGCGCCGTTCCAGCCGGCGGTGGCCCTCGCCCTCGACACCGAGGACGCGTGGGTCGCCGAGTTGCGCCGCTCGCTGCAGGCCCGTCGCGACCGGCTGGCCGCCGGGCTGTCGGAGATCGGCTTCGAGGTGCACGACAGCGCGGGCACGTACTTCCTGTGCGCCGACCCGCGGCCGCTGGGCTACGACGACAGCGCCGCGTTCTGCGCGGCGCTTCCGGAGAAGGCGGGGGTGGCCGCCATCCCGCTGTCGCCGTTCTGCGACCCGGCCGCCGCGCACGCGTCGGCCCAAGCCAAAGTGTGGAATCACTTGGTGCGCTTCACTTTTTGCAAACACGAGGACACCCTCGACGAGGCGATCAGGCGGTTGGCCGTCCTACGGTGACCCGGCCGGGCCGTAGCCCTCGGTCACCCGCTTTCGCAGGCCCTCCAGCGCGGCATGGAGGATTTTCTTGCGTGCCCGGTTGACCCAGAATTCGGGCAGCGGCGCCCAGGGTTCGACCGTGATGGTGAATCGGACCCGCGTCTTGTCGTCGCTCACGCGGCTCAGGTTGTACTCCCCGTGCTGACCCCGTTGCTGGGCGGTCTTGGCGGCGTCCCACACCATCCAGTCCGGGCCCCAGTGGTATTCCAGCAATTCGGTGTCGTGAATGCCGGTCACCGCGATGGTGACCTTCACGTGGTGCGGCCGCCCGTCGGGATATTTGTCGACGACCTCCACCCGCTTGTGCACCGGCGACCATGACGGCACGGCGTCCATGTCGGCCAGCGCCTCCAGGATCACCTCCGGAGGCGCGTCGATCACAATTTCCGACGATGCTTGAACGGCCACTGCTAATAAGTTAGCAACCGCTCCGGCCGTCCCGAAGGCAAAAATGCGTGCCGCCGACTATTCCGACTCGGCTGTACCGTCGACGTGCTTTACCAATTCGCACAATCCCTTTACCGCCGAGTCGAGCACGCTTTCGCTGGCCCGCCGGACGATGAAGGCG
Organism: Mycobacterium sp. E3298; assembly: GCF_001666895.1. Lineage (NCBI taxonomy): Bacteria > Bacillati > Actinomycetota > Actinomycetes > Mycobacteriales > Mycobacteriaceae > Mycobacterium > Mycobacterium sp. E3298. The sequence continues at coordinate 4,092 of NZ_LZJB01000023.1, read as the reverse complement.
GGCATCGGCCGGCCGGGTTCGACCGTCACGTCGAACCGCACCCGGGTCTTGTCGAGGCCCTCGGGCGTGAGGTTGTATTCGACGTGCTGGCCGTGCTGCTGGGAAGTCCCTTTGGCGTCGTAGACGACCCAGTCGGGGCCCCAGTGATATTCCAGGATCTCTTTGTCGACGAGCCCCAGGATCTTGATGGTGGTTTTGACGTGGTGGGGACGGCCGTCGGGATAACGGTCGATCACTTCGATGTCTTTGTGCAGGGGCGACCACGACGACAGGACGCGGACATCTGTCAGCGCCTCCATGACCACTTCGGGCGGCGCGTCGACGACAAATTCGCGTGATGCTTTTACGGCCACTGAGCTCAACCTAGCAACAACGACCCGCATCCGGATCGATTCGGCGTAAAAACGCTGGCTACCAGTCGATTTCGCTAAGTGGCGTGGTGGCCGCGGGCGGCCGCCCGACCGGTGCCGCCGGGGTGCGGGAGAAGCGGGGGCCCGGGGCGGCCTGGTCGACGCCGTCCTCGGTGATCACGGTGGACCGTGCCCTCAAGTGCTCGTCGGCCGCCGCTTCGCTCCACGTCAGCACCGGGGTGACGCACGCATCGGTGCCGGCGAATGTGGCCGTCCACTCGTCACGGGTGCGGCTGGCGAATCGCTTCGTGAAGACGTCGTACATCCGCGGGTAGGACCCGACGTCGAGCTGGCCGGGGACCTCGTCGGCCGACAGGCCGAGCCCGGTCAGCAACGCCGCGAAGAACTGCGGCTCGATGGCGCCGACCGCCATGTACTTGCCGTCGGCGGTCTCATAACAGCGATAGAAGGGAGCGCCGCCGTCGAGCAGAAACGACTCGCGCCGGTCCCGAAGCGCCCCGGTCGACTTCATGGTCCACATCATCTGGGCGAGCAGGCTGACGCCGTCCACCATCGCCGCGTCGATGACCTGACCCCGGCCCGAACGTTCCCGTTCATAAAGCGCGACGGCGATGCCGAGCAGCACCAGCATCGAGCCGCCACCGAAGTCGGCGACCAGGTTCAGCGGCGGCATCGGCGGCCGGTCGGCGTGGCCCAGCGCGGAGAGCGCGCCGGTCCGCGACAGGTAGTTGATGTCGTGGCCCGCCGTCCGGGCCAGCGGCCCGTCCTGCCCCCAGCCGGTGATCCGCGCGAAGATCAGGCGCGGATTGACCGCCGCGCACTCGTCGGGACCGATGCCGAGTCGCTCACAGGTCCCCGGGCGGAAACAGTCCAACAGCACGTCGGCCTTGGCGGCGAGATCGAGCAGTGCCGCCGGCCGCGTCTTGACGTCCAGGTCGACGATCCGCTTCCCGCGATGCAGCAGATCGCGATCTTCGGCCGGCATCTTCAGGCCACCGGGCCGGCGCACCCGCACCACGTCGGCACCCAGGTCGGCGAGCATCATGCCCGCGTGGGGGCCCGGTCCGATCCCGCCGAGCTCGATCACCCTCACCCCGGCCAGGGGTCCGGCGTCACCCACTGCGGCTACTTGCCCTTCTTCACTTTCAGTACCCGCTCGCGCAGCGCCTTGGTCGCGGAATCGATCGTCCCCTTCACCGCGCGCTTCAAGACGAAGCCGGGCAGTGGCACGTTCGGGTCCGCGAGAAGCTCGAACTTGACCAGGGTCGCGTCTCCCTGCGGTACCAGGGTGTACTTGCCGTCCTGCGCCTTCTGCTGCGAGGAGCTCACCAGCGTCCAGCTCACCGCGTCGGGCGCCCAGGTGTAGGCCACCACCTGTTCGTCGGTGATCCCGGCGACCTTCACCTTCATCTTCACTTGGCTGGGCCGCCCGTCGTCGCCGGTCGAGAGGACCTCGGCACTCTGATGGGGTTCGGACCATTCGGGCATCGCCTCGAAATCGGCGATGACGTCCAGGATCTCCTCCGGACTGGCTTCGATGACGATGTCACGGGATTCTTTGAGTGCCATGGCCCGCACGATACTGAAACGCCGTGCCCGCCGGAATGAATTCGACCGAGGTACCGTCGTGCTTGTGCCTGACAACCAGCCCGTCTACACCGTCGGTGACTACCTGTTGGACCGCCTCGCCGAACTCGGCGTCACCGAGATCTTCGGCGTTCCCGGTGACTACAACCTGGAGTTCCTCGACCACATCGTTGCCCACCCGACCATCCGCTGGGTGGGCAACGCCAACGAGCTGAACGCCGGCTACGCCGCCGACGGGTACGGCCGGCTGCGCGGAATGTCCGCGGTGGTAACGACTTTCGGCGTGGGCGAACTGTCGGCGGCCAACGCGATCGCGGGCAGCTATGCCGAGCAGGTGCCCGTCGTGCACATCGTCGGGGGCCCGTCCAAGGACGCGCAGGGCACCCGGCGCGCGCTACACCACTCGCTCGGCGACGGAGACTTCGAGCACTTCTTGCGCGTCAGTCGCGAGATCACCTGTGCCCAAGCCAACCTGATGCCCGCGACCGCCCGCCGCGAGATCGACCGGGTGCTGTCCGAGGTGCGCGAGCAGAAGCGGCCCGGGTACATCCTGCTGACCACCGACGTGGCCCGCTTCCCCACCGAACCGCCCGCGGACCCGCTGCCCCGCTACACCGGCGGCACCAGCCCGCGCGCGCTTTCACTGTTCGTTGAGGCCGCCGCCGAACTCATCGGTGACCACCAGCTGACGGTGCTGGCCGACTTGCTAGTGCACCGGTTGCAGGTGGTCAAAGAACTCGAGGCGTTGCTGGCGGCCGACGTGGTGCCCTACGCGACGCTGATGTGGGGTAAGAGCCTCCTCGACGAAAGCTCACCCCACTACTTGGGCATTTACGCCGGGTCTGCCAGCGTCCCGGCGGTGCGCACCGCGATCGAAGAGGCGCCGGTTCTGGTGACCGCCGGCGTGGTGTTCACCGACATGGTCAGCGGCTTCTTCAGCCAGCGGATCGACCCGGCGCGCACCATCGACGTCGCGCAGTACCAAACCACCGTGGCCGGTGAGGTCTTCGCTCCGCTGGAGATGGGCGCCGCGCTCGAGGCGTTGGCCACCATTTTGACCCGCCGCGCGATCACGTCGCCGCCCGTGGCGTCGCCGCCCGCCGAGGCCCTGCCCCCGCCACCGCCACGCGATCAACCGCTGACGCAGGAGATGCTGTGGGACCGCCTCTGCGTGGCCCTGACACCGGGCAACGTGGTCCTCGCCGACCAGGGCACCTCGTTCTACGGCATGGCCGACCACCGCCTGCCCCAGGGCGTGACGTTCATCGGCCAACCGCTTTGGGGCTCAATCGGATACACGCTGCCGGCGGCGCTGGGTGCCGGGGTGGCACATCCGGACCGGCGGACGGTGCTGCTGATCGGTGACGGTGCCGCGCAACTGACCGTCCAGGAGCTCGGCAACTTTTCGCGCGAAGGGCTGTCACCGGTCATCGTGGTGGTCAACAACGACGGCTACACCGTCGAACGGGCGATCCACGGGGAGACGGCGCCCTACAACGACATCGTGAACTGGAAATGGACCGACATCCCCAACGCGCTGGGCGTCGCCGATCACCTGGCGTTCCGGGTGCAGACGTACGGTGAGCTCGACGACGCCCTGGCGGCCGCCGCGCAGCACCGGGACAGCATGGTGCTCGTCGAGGTGGTATTGCCGCGGCTCGAAATCCCGCCCCTGCTCGTCGAACTCGTCCAGCCGATGTCGCCGGACGGCAGCGTTCGCCGCTAAGACCGCGGCCGGGTGGCAGCGCCGTTCGGATCCGACGATCGCAGCATCGCCTGGACGGTTCGCCGGCAGCGCCCGCAGTCGGCGCCCGCCCCACAGGCTGCCGCGACCTCCTTGGTCGTGCAGGCCCCGGCTTCCACCGCCTCGGTCACCGTTTGGCTGGTGACTCCGTTACACAGGCAGACGAACATTCCGGCGGACCGCTCAGTCCGCCTCGATGCGCATCATGTTGGAGAATCGCCCGACGAGGAGAGCGCGCGGCGGTGGATCGAGCACCCCGACGCGGCGGCCGAGTGGATGAGCGGCGCCGGGGTGGGCCCCTACCCGCCGGTTTTCGTCGGGCGATTCTCCAACATGATGCGCATCGAGGCGGACTGAGCGGTCCGCCGGAATGTTCGTCTGCCTGTGTAA
>NZ_LZJB01000022.1:0-23954 GCF_001666895.1 Mycobacterium sp. E3298 | reverse complement strand
GGGCCCCTAGTGTGCTGACATGCAGACGGTGCTGTTCACGCTCGGGCTGGTCCTGTTCTTGATCGGCCTGCTGACCGGGTTCGCGGTCGCGGCGCTGAAGAATCCACGCATGGCGCTGTCGAGCCACCTCGAGGCCGTCCTCAACGGCATGTTCCTCGTGCTGATCGGTCTGCTCTGGCCGCACCTGCACCTGCCCCACGCCTGGGGGGTTACGGCCGTCGCGCTGATCGTGTACGCCGCCTACTCGAACTGGCTCGCGACCCTGCTCGCGGCGGCGTGGGGCGCGGGCCGCAGGCTCGCGCCGATCGCGGCGGCCGACCACGAGGCCTCGGCGGCCAAGGAGTGGGTGGTCAGTTTCCTGTTGCTCTCACTGGCCGTGGCCGTCATCGCGGGCGTGATCATCGTCATCGTCGGGCTTCAAACGTGAACGACGAAGCGCGCGAGCGCTTGTCGGTGCGACGCCTCAACTGATCTGTGTGATCAGCGCGGCCATGTCGACGAGGTCCCACACCTCCGCGAATTTGCCCTCCTCTACGCGGTAGAGGGTGAATTCGGAAATGCTCACCCGCCGACCGGTCGCCTCGATTCCCTGGAACGTTCCCCGGTGGGTGCCGGTGACCTCGAAGTGCACCACGATGTTCTCCTCGTCGACGACGATGTGTCTCATCTCCCAGTGCCAGTCGGGGAACGCGGCGATCACGGGCGCGAATTGGTCGGTAACCGAGGCCGGATCCATGGGGACACCGTTGACCTTGATGGTGGGCGTGTAGAACGAGGCCATCGAATCGAAATCGTGCTCGTTGCAGTGTTCGAGATAGGACTTGTACAGGGATCGGTAGTCGTCAGGCTGCGTCACCGCACCATGATCCACTGCCGGCCGGTTCGGTGTACAGCCAGAACGCGCTCACCGATTACCGGTGGGCGAACTCGGCGAGCTTCGCATCGACCGCCGCGGCATCCGGTTCCGCGTACATCTTCGGATCGCGCTTTTTGACCCACAGCAGGAACGGGCAGCTGGCCGCGGGACCGTCCACCGGTCCCAGTTGTTCGATGTGCTTGCCGGTCCTGGCTTCGCGAAGCTCGATGTCGTACTGCACGGCGTAGTAATCGACGGTCACGTGTTCGCCGGCGTCGGTCTGGAAATTGCAGGTGAGTGCCTTCACCTCGGTTCCGGGTTTACGGGTAAGGCAGGCAACAACATTCGCCGACTGGAAGTCATCGGGGCTGACGTGGTAATCGGCACGGGGATCGAGCGCGAGTTGGCTCCAATGATCGGATGTCACTTGGCTCATCGGGTTCGGCCGCTCGTCCGGACCGAACGCCACGATCTTGTACGGCTTCCCGTACGTGGCGGCGTTGCTGATTGACCCGCGATCGCACACCACATCGAAGGCCGAGAGGGTCGTGGCTTTCTTGATTCCGCCGCGCCCGTCGAGACCGTCGCGGGCCACGTCGCGGATCACGAAAAAACCGACCAACGCCGCCGGTATGAGAACGACGAGCGCGGCGACCGTAAGCACAACGATCAGCACGACATTGGTCTTGCGCGGCGGGGGCGCCGGCGGCGGGTACGGCGGAGGCCATTGCCTGGGGTACTGCGGTGGTTGCGGTGGCCACTGCTGCGGATAACTCACGCTCACGCCCCCCACGTCATGGTGCGGTCAGCTTAGCAATCGGCACGATCGGGCACAGCTTGCCCACGACCGCCGCGACCGAAGGCACGCCGCGCGGGGCGGCCGTAGCGAAGAGTGGCTTCGAATTCGCCGGAAACGAGATATCAAAACGTGAAGCAGTACTACGGTTCAGGTCGGGGCCTGAAGCCAGCCGCAGCTTTGATTCTGGTGGTGAAGACATGTCATCGACAATGCCTACTCAGCGCGATGAACGGAATACGGTCGCATTTCACACGGCTGATGAGTATCGCGAAGGACGCGCCGGCGTCGAAGTGAGAAGACGCTCACAATGAAAGAGTCCATCGGCAAGACAATCAAACTCCTTGTGGCACCGGGGGTTACGTTGTGGGCAATCCTCAACGCCCCCACGGCCTGGGCCGGGCCGGGCGGCAACATCCCCGGCCCCGGGGTCTGCGACTATCCCGGTGTCGGCGGAAGTACTTTCGAGGCTGGGGCAACGACGTACTACTGCGATTTCCCCGTCGAGGAGAACAGCACCCACTGGCACTGCGAGTATGGCGGCTGGAACATGGGTGGCCCGGGTGGCAACTCCATCATCGGTGGAAGTTTCATGGGTTTCGGATTGACCATTCCGGCAGGCGATTTCGGGGGTGCTTCCGGTGGCTGTTCATGGCGCTGGCCGGATAACACGGTCGGCCCTGCCCCGAACCCACCGGGCGCGTGGAGAAACTACCTGGTGCCCAAGCCGCCACCGCCCGAACATCGGGCACAGCCGACTCCCCCGGGTGAGCCGGAGTCCGGACCAGCGCCAGTCGAGACTCCGAGTCTCGGCCAGGAGCCCGAGACGCCGGCCTACACCAACCCGGCATTTCCGAATCCCGGCAGGACGCAGAACCCGCCGAGTTGACGCGTGTCGCGGCCCTACCGGCGCCGCGGATCACCGGGACGGCAGGCGTCAGGCAATTCAGCCGGGGCGATGAGAACCAATGCCAGCGGCGAACCCGAAGACCCGGGTAGTGGCTGACTTGCCCTTCAGGGCATGTGATCCACGATCGGCTAGCCCCGGCGGTCGGGAAACCAAGGCGTCGGCGGTTTGCTGAGTCAGCAGGATCACGTCACCCGTGCTTTTGGTGAGCTGCTCGACGCGGGCCGCCACGTTGACGGCGTCACCGATGAGGGTGAACTCGAGTTTGCCTCCGCCGCCGATGGTTCCGGCGATCACCACACCGGTGTTGATGCCGATGCCGATGCGGAGCTCCCCGCCGAATCGCTCGGCGGCGAGGCTGCTGATCGACGCCGCGGCGCTCAGCGCGGCGTCGGCATGCATGGCAAGCTCGTTGGGAGCGCCGAAGACGGCCAGTGCGCCGTCGCCGAGAAACTTGTTCACGTGGCCGCCGGCCTCGACGACGACGGGCACGACGATCTCGAACAATGCGTTGAGATGGGCGACGGTCTCCTCGGCGGTGTGCGCCTCGGCGAACGGCGTGAAATCGCGAATGTCGACGAACATCACGCTCACTTCGCGACGCTCACCCGTGAACACGTCGTCGCCCTGCTCGAGCAGCCGTGCCGCCAAGGCCGGGTCGACGTAGCTCCCGAACGCGGCGTGAAGCCGTTGCCGCTCGGCCAGACCGGCCTGCATGCGGTTGAACGACCCCGCCAACGCGCCGAGGTCGTCGTCTTGGACCACTGGCAGGCGTCGCGAGTAGTCCCCGGCCGCAACGCGTTTGGTGCCTTCGGCAAGCTCCCGGATCGGCTGCAGGGAGGGCGCGAAGACGCTGATGACGGTGATCGGCACGGCGAGCCCCAGAGTCAGCACGCAAGCGATGCCCACCCACAACATGGGAGATTGCCGGGCCCGGTCGAACTCACCGGCGACCATCGCGCCCCCCATGGAGAAACCGAACGCGACCGCGAGGATGGCCAGGTTCGACCACGCGGCGAAGCTGGGGCGAGACCGGGGCAGGGAGTCACCGATCGCCGAGTCGCCGGCGATGGCGGCCCGAACCGGCCGCATCGGCCCTTCCGGCACGCTGTGCACGCCGACCAGGTGTGAAACGGCGCCGACGAGGCCACCCAGGACCGCATACTCGGCCAGCCGCGGTCCGGCCGCGCCGACAATCACCCCGACGGCGACCGACAGCACGGCGCCGCACGCGGTGACGACCGCCAACCCCCGGAGGACGGCACGGCGCGACCAGGTGTAGGTGGCCCGCAGTGCGCCCGCCGGATCCACCGCCTCACCGGCCGCCCATCGCTCGGCGAGCCGCCATGCGCCCCGGCCGGGCAACACGATTCCGTACGCCAACACCAACATGGTGACCGCAGTGGCGGCCACCGCTCCGGGGTAGCGATCCGATCTCTCGAAAGCCACCTGGGCACAAGACAAGAAGAGATATATCGGCGACGGCACCAGGATGGAGACCCCGAAGACCACCCACGAATACCGCGTGCCGAACCGGTCCCACGCCCACTGCACGAAGCGGTCCATGGCGCGAGATTAGACGCCGATGGCGGCCCCGCGACGAAAACGCCCCGGCCGGTGACCGGGGCGCGTCGGCTCTAGGGGCACATGAAGCTGATCGGCGGGCAATGCCTGATGGTGATCGCCTCGATCGGCGGGTTGTCGCCGTCCCAGATCGAGGTCGGCCGGCCCTGCATGGTGACGTTGCCCATCCCGTATTGGGTCGGGTACCAGGTGTGGCACACGTTCCAGTCCCAGTCGATGTACTGGTTCACGACGTAGGGCATCTGTTTCGGGTTGCCCGGGCACCAGCGGTGCGGTTCCATCGTATCCGCGTGCGCGGTGCCCACACCCCACCCGGTGAGCGCGGTACCCCCCGCGAGCAGTGCGGCCGCGATGAGACTCTTCGTCATGTGGGCAAGTGGCATGATGACCGTCCTCTCCTGGTGCCGTTCTCTGGCAACCAGTGCACTAGCCCCGCCTTGCTACCGATCCCAACAAGCCGAGTGCGGGGAATCAAGCCCCTGCGCTCAGTCGTCGTCCTCGACGATCGCGGCGACTTGTATCTCGACGCGCATCTGTGGACCCGCCAGCGCGGCGACGCCGAGGCACGTCCACAGCGGGGCGCGGTCACCCGTGCGGAGGCGGAGCTGTTCGACCATGGTGTCGAGGTGCTCACGACCGATCCGGCCGTTCGGATCCGGCAGGTGATACGAGTGCACGGTTACCACTTGCCGCCACGAGGCTCCCGCTGTCGCCAGCGTCCGCTCGACGTTGTCGAAGGCCTGAATGATTTCGTCACGCACTGACTCCGGATAACGCCGGTCGTCGTCCCACCCGCCCTGCCCGGCGGTCTCTACCCGGTCGCCATACCGGACGACCTGTGAGTAGTGAAAGTCCCGTAGCTGGCGCTCCCCGTAGCCGGGAGTGACCGAAAAGATGGGCTTGTCCATGAGTGCCATCTTCACGGCGTCTACTGTTCGGCGGAAGCGGTGAACCGAGTGAGAAGATCCGTCAGTCGTTCCGCCTCGCCCGGGCCCAACACCGATACCAGGCGCGCAGCCAGTGGCTCGGCCGCGCCGTGCGCGGCGTCGAAAACCTTCAACCCCTTCGGGGTGATCTCGACCGCTCGCACCCGGCGGTCGTTCGGGACGGATTTGCGGACGGCGAGCCCCTTGCGTTCGAGATCGTCCACGACGCGCATGATGCCCGCCTTGTCCGAACCCGTCGCCTCGACCAGGTCCCGTTGCTCCGTGGGCCCGCGGTTGACGAGGACGAGCAGCACGGCGAAATGTCGCAAATCGATGTCCAGGGGCCGAAGCGCCTCCGACATCACCGCGGCTGCGCGCCAGTGCGCCCGGCGCAGAAGCAAGCCGAGAGCGAATGGCGACGGATCGCCGGGGCGGTCGGTCGCACGCGCGGGGGTGGCATGCCCAGAAGCGTCACCGGTCATCGTGCGCGCATCCTTCATCCAATGCGAACACCGGACTCGGCCCGGATGGAATGTTCAACCTTGCGGGGACCGGCCGACTCGTCGTCGACGAATGTGACCGTCTCATCCAGCGGTGCCCGGCCCGTGCGCGCATACTTCACCGCCGGGTCCTCGAACCCGATCGACATGCCGCAGAACAGGATCAGTCCATCCGGCGGGGACAGGACCTCCGCGACTGTTTCGCGGACCTGCGACCACGCCATCTGTGGGCAGCTGTGCAACCCCTCCGCGCGTAGTAGCAGCATGATCGTCTGCAAATACATGCCGACATCGGCCCACTGGGCCACGCCAAGGTCGCGGTCGATGTAGCAGAACAGCGCGGCAGGGGCACCGAAACAGTTCCAGTTCGCGATGGCCGCCCTCTGGCGTGCCTCCCAATCCTCGCGCGCGATGCCGAGCGCGCTGTACCGCTCCTTGCCGAAGGCGGACCGGCGGTCGCTGTACGGCGACTTCATTGCGGGCGGGTACATCTGGTACTCCCGCTCGTCCCAGGGATCGCCGTGGGCGACGCGCTCGACGGCGCGCGTCTTGAGCTCGTCCAGCAGCGTTCCGGTCACCACGTACGAGTTCCACGGCTGGATGTTCGACCCCGAAGGCGACCATGCCGCAACGGACAGCACACGCTCCAGCACATCTCTCGGAACGGGCTGGTCGGTGAATCCGCGCACCGCCCGTCGGCTTGTGACTGCCTCGTATACGTCCATGGTCGCCTACCTACACTGGTTCCAATTTCCGTTTCAGATCATACTGTATCGATTGATACTATCTGCTCCGGGGCGATCGGACTAGCCTTCGGGAGGCCGCGGCGAGGCCAAAGCGAAGGCCCCCGTTCCGAAGGGGATACGGGGGCCTCGCTGATCTACCGACTAGTGGTGGTGATGGCCGTGGCCGTGGCCGTGGTCGTCGTGCTCGTCGGCGGGCTTGTCGACGATCGCCGTCTCGGTGGTCAGCACCATGCGCGCCACCGACGCCGCGTTGACCACCGCGGACCGGGTCACCTTGACGGGGTCGATCACGCCGTCGCCGATCAGGTCGCCGTAGGTGAGCTTGTCCGCGTTGAGCCCGTGCCCGGCCGGCAACTCGCTGACCTTGCTCACCGCAACCGCGCCGTCCAGGCCGGCGTTGGTGGCGATCCAGTACAGCGGCGCGGCCAGCGCCTCGGCGAACACGTCGACGCCGGCGGCCTGATCGCCGGACAGCGATCCGCGCAGCTCCTTCAGCGCGTTGCGTGCCCCGATGAGGGCCGAGCCGCCGCCCGCGACGATGCCCTCCTCGACGGCGGCCTTGGCCGCCGCGACCGCGTCCTCGACGCTTTCCTTGCGTTCCTTGAGCGCCGTTTCGGTCGCGGCCCCCACCTTGATCACGGCCACGCCGCCGGCCAGCTTGGCCAGCCGCTCCTGCAGCTTCTCGCGGTCCCAGTCGGAGTCGCTCGCCTCGATCTCGGCGCGCAGCTGCTTGATGCGCGCGTCGACCGCGTCCTTGGAGCCGCCGCCGTCGACGATGATGGTGTCGTCCTTGCTGACCACCACACGCCGGGCCGAGCCCAGCACATCGGTGCCGACCTCGCGCAGCAGCAGGCCGGCGTCGGGGTTGATCACCTGCCCGCCGGTCACCACCGCCAGGTCCTCGAGGAAGGCCTTGCGCCGGTCGCCGAAGAACGGCGCCTTGACCGCAACCGCCTTGAGCGTCTTGCGGATCGAGTTGACCACGAGCGTGGCCAGGGCCTCACCCTCGATGTCCTCGGCGATGATCAGCAGCGGCTTGCCCGACTCGGCGACCTTCTCCAGCATGGGCAGCAGGTCGGGCAGCGAGCTGATCTTCTCCTGGTGCAGCAGGATCAGCGGCTCGTCCAGCACGGCTTCCTGCGCGTCGAAGTCGGTGACGAAATACGCCGACAGGAAACCCTTGTCGAAGCCGACGCCCTCGGTGAACTCCAGCTCGGTGCTCAGGGTCGAGGACTCTTCGACGCTGACCACGCCGTCGGCACCGACCTTGGTCATCGCCTCGCCGACCAGCTCGCCGAGCCTCTCGTCACGCGACGACACCGTCGCCACCTGAGCGATGCCGTCCTTGCCGGACACCGGGGTGGCCGCGGCCAGCAGCGCCTCGGACGCCGCGTCGGCCGCCTTCGAAATTCCGATGCCGAGCTCGATCGGGTTGGCGCCGGCCGCAACCAGGCGCAGGCCGCCCTTGACCAGGGCCTGCGCCAGCACGGTCGCGGTGGTGGTGCCGTCGCCCGCCACGTCGTTGGTCTTGGTGGCCACCGACTTGACCAGCTGGGCGCCCAGGTTCTCGAACGGGTCTTCCAGCTCGATCTCGCGCGCGACGGTCACGCCGTCGTTGGTGACCGCGGGCCCGCCAAAGGCCTTGGCCAGCACCACATGCCGGCCGCGCGGCCCCAGGGTCACCCGCACCGCGTCGGCGAGCGCGTTGACGCCGGCCTCGATCGCGCGGCGCGCAGTCTCGTCGTACTCAATAACCTTGCTCATCAGGCTCCTCTTTTGAATGGTGGCGACCCGCTTCGCCCGGCTCCGCCGCGCTTGCGATCACCACGACGTTCAAATGGCGCCGCCCCGGAAATCACCCGCGGCCATGCGCGGGGATCGCCGGGGCGGGCCACGGTGCTTACTTCGATACGACGGCCAGCACGTCGCGCGCCGACAGGATCAGGTACTCCTCGCCGTTGTACTTGATCTCGGTGCCGCCGTACTTGCTGTAGATGACGGTGTCGCCTTCCGAGACGTCGAGCGGAATCCGCTTCTCGCCGTCCTCGTCCCAGCGGCCGGGACCGACTGCGACGACGGTGCCTTCCTGCGGCTTCTCCTTGGCGGTGTCAGGAATGACCAGACCGGACGCGGTCGTGGTCTCGGCCTCGTTGGCCTGCACGAGAATCTTGTCCTCGAGTGGCTTGATGTTCACCTTCGCCACGATTGGAGCCCTCCACTAGTTAGATCGGGTCCGGGGCGGGGTGCCCCAGAATTATCAAGGGATTCGGCAGTCGTCCGTGCCCGAGCGCCGTCGTCGCGGGTGCCGGCACAGGGTTTGGCCGATTGCCACCTAGCACTCTATACACGAGAGTGCTAGCACTCAAGGGCGGCCCGCTGCGTACCGGGTATTCGCTATAAGCGATCACGTCACCTGGGCTTTTACCACCGGCAGGCCGGGGTCGCTGCGCGCGTCCAGCGGTGACTGCCGCGCCCCGGCGGCCACCAGGTGCGCGGCGAAGGACGCGATCATTGCCCCATTGTCGGTGCAGAGCCGGGGGCGGGGGATCCGCAGCGTCAGCCCGGCCGCCGCACACCGCTGCTCCGCCAGCTCCCGCAGCCGCGAGTTGGCGGCCACGCCGCCGGCGATCAGCAGGGTCGAGACGCCGAGCCCCGTCGCGGCGCGCACGGCCTTCATGGTCAGCACGTCGGCGACGGCCTCCTGGAACCCCGCGGCCACGTCGGCGTTCACCGCGTCCGGGTGGCTCTCCAGGTAGCGGGCGACGGCCGTCTTGAGCCCCGAGAAGCTGAAGGAGTACGGGTCGTCGCCCGGTCCCGTCATGCCGCGCGGGAACGTGACCGCGTCGCGGTCGCCGCTGCGGGCCAGGTCGTCGAGCACCTTGCCGCCCGGGTAGCCCAGCCCCAGCAGACGGGCCACCTTGTCGTAGGCCTCGCCGGCTGCGTCGTCCACGGTGCTGCCGAGCTCGACGATCGGTTCGCCGAGCGAACGCACGTGCAGCAGGTGGGTGTGTCCACCGGACACCAGCAGCGCCACGCATTCGGGCAGCGGCCCGTGTTCGTAGACGTCGGCGGCCAGATGCCCGCCCAGGTGGTTGACGGCGTAAAACGGCACCCCCCACGCGGCCGAATAGGCCTTGGCGGCAGCCACGCCCACCAGCAGCGCGCCGGCCAGGCCGGGCCCGATCGTGGCGGCGACGATGTCGGGCTTGCGCACGCCGGCCGCCTCTAGCGCGCGGCGCATGGCGGGGCCGAGGGCCTCCAGGTGCGCCCGGGAGGCGATCTCCGGGACCACGCCGCCGAAGCGGACGTGCTCGTCGACGCTGGAGGCCACCTCGTCGGCCAGCAGCGTCACGGTGCCGTCGGCGTCCAGCCGGGCGATGCCGACTCCCGTTTCGTCGCAAGAGGTTTCGATGGCCAGAATCGTCCTCATCAGCGGGCCCCCCGGCGCATCGTGTAGGCGTCGGCGCCGCTGGCGCGGTAGTAGCGCCTGCGCAGGCCGATCTGTTCGAAGCCCACGCTGCGGTACAGCCCGATGGCCGCCTCGTTGTCGGTGCGCACCTCCAGGAAGACGACGCCCCCGTCGGCGAAGACCAGCAGCTCGTCGAGCAACCGGCGCCCGATGCCCTGTCCCTGATACTCGGGGTCGACGCCGATGGTGTGGACCTCGTACTCGAACGGCGGGGTGCGGCCCAGCCGCGAGATTCCGGCGTACCCGACCAGGGTGCCGCCGGCGCGCGCGCCGACGTAATGGTTGTGGGGGCTGGCCAGTTCCCGGTTGAACGCCGCGGCGGGCCACGGGTCGTCGCCGTCGAACAGTTGGCGTTCCAGCTCGGCGCAGCGAGTCGCGTCGGCGGCGGTAAGCGCGCCGAGCGTCACGGGCTCACGGGTGGCGGTCACTGCCGCGCCGCCATCGGCTTGGCGTCCGGGCGGCGAAGATACAGCGCCACCAACGGCAGCGGGCGCTGCGACCAGTCGGGCACCGCGGCGACGAGCCCGGCCGGCGTGGGGTAGACGGGCCCGCGGTGCGGCAATCCAAACAGGGCGGCGTGCTCCTTCGAGCCGGCCACCGCCTGGGCCGGGCCGGGGTCGACGTCGGCCGGGGCGTTGACCCCGGGTCCTTCCATCCGGAACCCGTCGCGGTAACGGGCCCAGTAGATCTCGCGCCGCCGGGCGTCGGTGACCACCAGCGTCTCGCCGGTGGTCCGCACCCCGATCGCGTCCAGGCTGCACACGCCGCGCACCGGGATGTCCAGCGCGTGTCCGTAGGCGGATGCGGTCGCCATTCCGGCCCGCAGGCCGGTGAACGGGCCGGGGCCGCAGCCGACCACGACGGCCTCCAGATCGCTCATCGTCAGCCCCGCGTCGGCGAGGGCGGCCACCACGTTCGGGGTCAGCCGTTCGGCGTGCGCCCGGGCGTCGACGGTGACCCGCTCGGCCAGCACGCTCAGGTCGTCGCGCCGCACGATCCCGGCCGTCACGGCCGGGGTCGCGGTGTCGAGCGCCAGAACGATACTCACGACCGGACCCACTGCCACGAGGCGATCCGCACGTCCGAACCGCTGAGGCGTTCCAGACGAACGTCGAGGTGCCGCTCGGCGAGGCGCTCGACGATGCCTTCGCCCCACTCCACGACCACCACCGCGCCGTCGAGGTCGGTGTCGAGGTCGAGCGAGTCGAGCTCGCCGAGCAGGTCGGCGCCGTCGTGGTCCAAAAGCCGGTACATGTCGACATGAATCATCGTCGGTGTCCCCGGCCGCCGCGGCGGGTGCACCCGCGCCAGCACGTACGACGGCGAGGTGACCGGGCCGTCGACGTCCATCGCCGCGGCAATCCCCTTGGCCAGGACGGTCTTTCCCGCGCCGAGCGGGCCGGTGAGCACCACGACGTCACCCGCCTTCAGCTGCTCGCCCAGCCGAGACCCCAGGGCGACGGTGTCCTCGACCCGTTCGAGGGTGGCCGTGCCCGAGTCATCCGCCTGGCTAGCCACGGCGCCGCAGCCTTTCCCGCATCCACCGGGCAGCCAGGGCGACGCGGCCCGGGGTGGCCCGCTTGACCAGCCGGACCAACCCGTCGTTGATCGCCTCGGGCTTGTCCAGCAGCGCGAGGTGGCTGGCCCCGCGAACGATGACCAGCTCGGATTGCGGCAGCGAGGCCGCCATCTTGCGGGAGTATTCGTCCGGTGTCAGCAGGTCGTGGTCACCGCAGGCGATCAGCGTGGGGACGCGCAGCAGGGTCCACAGGCCGGCGGTCTCGTCGTGGGCTTCCAGGGCATCCAGGAACTCGACCATGGTCGGGATCGGTGTGCCGTTCATCATCCGCTGCGAGAAGGCGTCCAGGCTGCGGCTGACGTGCAGGTCGCTGTAGGAGGCGGCCCGCAGGACCGGCCCGATCAGCGAGCGAGACACGTTGCGGCCGCGGTGCATCAGCTTGGGCGCGGAGCGTGCGGTGAACCGAAATGCTTCCAACGCAGGGTTTTTCAGGATCTCGCCGAGCGGGGACCTGGCGACGCCCTCGGCCGCTGAGGAGATCAACGCGGCGCCGACGATCCGGCGCCCGTACTGGTCGGGGAATTGGCGGGCGTGCGACAACACCGTCATGCCGCCCATGGAGTGCCCGACCAGCACGACCATTCCGCGCGGCGCCACCACCTGAAGCACGCTTTCCAGGTCCCTACCGAGTTGGGTCAGCGTGTAGCTCTGGGGCGGCGCCTCGTCGGATTGCCCGTGCCCGCGCTGGTCGTAGAAGACCATCCGGACGCCTGGGCCCAGATGCTGGGGCAGCCGCGTCCGCTGGAAATGAAAGGCGCCCATCCGCAGGCAGAACCCGTGGACGAAGACCATGGTCAGCGGGGCGTCCGCGGGGCCGGCCTCGCGAATCGCCAACGACACCCCGTCCGGGGTGGTCACCACGGAGCGGCGGTCGTCGTCGATCCTGTCGAAATCCTCGTCGGCGTAAGGGTCTTCGACGCCACGGGTGCGCTGGACCATCGAGCGGCGGGCCGAGGCTCCCACGATGGTGGCGAGGGCCGTCACCCCCGCCCCTCCCGCGAACCAAGCCCTCCCCCGTTGGCGCCTGCGAGTTCTCTCACGGCTCAATGGTTTGCGCCTCGCGGTAGGTCCGGGTGATCCGCCCGCGCGGGCTGGTCACCACTTCGTAGTGGATGGTGCCGAGCAGGTCGGCCCAGTCCTGCGCGGTGGGTTCCCCGCCGGTGCCGGGCCCGAACAAGATCGCCTCGTCACCCTCGGTCACGTCGGTGCGGCCGGGGCCGAGGTCGACGACGAACTGGTCCATGCAGATCCGGCCGACGCCCGGGCGGCGCTTGCCGTTGATCAACACCTCCAATCGTCCCCCCAGCGAACGGAACACGCCGTCCGCGTAACCGACCGGCAGCAGGGCCAGAGTGGTGTCGCGCTCCGCGGTCCAGGTGTGCCCGTACGACACGCTCTCCCCGGCGCGGATCGACTTCACCAGCGCGACAGGGCATTTCACCGTCATCGCCGGGATCAGCCCCATGTCGCCTAGCTCGGGCACCGGGCTCAGGCCGTACACCGCGACACCGGGCCGCACCAGGTCGAAGGCAAGGTCGGGACGCGACATGGTGGCCGATGAGTTCGCCAGGTGCGCGACCTCGAACCCCACCCCCTGTGCGCCCGCCTGCGCCAGCATGTCGCTGAACCGTTGGGCCTGAAGGTCATTGACGGGGTTGGCCGGTTGATCGGCGAACACCATGTGTGACATCAGCCCGCGCAGGCGGATGGCCTCCTCGGCGACGGCGCGGCGCAGCGCGGCCAGCATCGACGGGTAGCGCGACGGGTGGACGCCGTTGCGGTTCAGCCCCGTATCCACCTTCACCGAGACCGTCGCGGCCCGGCCGGTGCGGCGCGCCGCGTCCAGCAGCTCGTCGAGCTGGCGCTCCGAGGACACGGCGATCTCGACGTCGGCCAGCAGCGCGGGCCCGAAGTCGATGCCGGGCGGGTGCAGCCACGCCAGCACCGGTGCGCCGATGCCGTCGGCGCGCAGCGCCAGCGCCTCGGCGACGGTGGCGACGCCCAGCTCGGCGGCACCGCCGGCCAGCGCCGCGCGGGCGGCCCGGGTGGCGCCGTGGCCGTAACCGTCGGCCTTGACGACGGCCATCACCTGCGCGCGGCCGGCGTGCTCGCACAGCAACCGCACGTTGTGTTCGATGGCGCCCAGGTCCACCAGGGCCTCGGCGACGAGGCCCGGCGTCAGGGAGATCGGCGCAACGGCCCGCCCATTCATGGCCGCCATTGTCCCAGAATCGGCCGCAGGCGCGGCCCGCCGCAGGCCCAGCCTTGCCCCATTCGTCACAGTGGCCACATAACTCCCCCGTTCTGACCGCGCCCGATGTGCCCGCCTCCGAGCGACAAGCGACGACGTCAGCGCCGGAAGGCGCCCCGTCTCGGCGCCGCAAGGCGCCGCGTCTCCCCCGCGGGCGGCGCGCTGTCGCTGTGAGGCGGGCAACACGCGCATTCGGTCCGCGGCGGCAGCCGGCCCATCGCTCAGTGCGCGAAGTGCTGCGCCTCGTAATGGCCGCCAGGCTTGAGCTTGTCCAGCGAAGTCAGCGCCGAGACGGCGTCGTCGTGCAGCGCGCGGGCCAGGTCGGCCGAAAGCCCCTCGCGCACCACGATGCGCAGCACCGACACGTCGGTGGCGTTGTCGGGCATGGTGTAGGCGGGCACCTGCCAGCCGTAGGTGCGCAGCTCGTGCGAGACGTCGAACTCGGTGTAGCCGCGATCCCCGGCGAGCCGGAAGGCGACCACCGGGATCGCCGACCCGTCGGAGATCAGCTCGCAACGCTCGCTCACCCGCAACTGCTCGCCCAGCCACCGCGCCGTCCCGGACAGCGCCTGCATCACCTTGGTGTAGCCGTCGCGGCCCAGCCGCAGGAAGTTGTAGTACTGGCCGACCACCTGGTTGCCGGGCCGGGAGAAGTTCAGCGTGAAGGTGGGCATGTCGCCGCCGAGGTAATTGACCCGGAACACCAGTTCCTCGGGCAGGTACTCCTTGCTGCGCCACACCACGAACCCCACACCGGGATAGGTCAGCCCGTACTTGTGCCCGCTGACGTTGATCGACACCACCCGGGGCAGCCGGAAATCCCACTTCAGCTCGGGGTGCAGGAAGGGCACCACGAACCCGCCGCTGGCGGCGTCGACGTGCACCGGCACGTCCACGCCCCCGCCGGCCGCCAGCTTGTCCAGCGCGCCGCAGATGTCGGCGACGGGTTCCAGCTCACCGGTGTAGGTGGTGCCCAGGATCGCCACCACGCCGATGGTGTCCTCGTCGACGGCGTCGATGACCTGTTCGGGGGTGATGACGTAGCGCCCCTCCTCCATGGGCAGGTAGCGGGGTTCGACGTCGAAGTAGCGGCAGAACTTCTCCCAGACCACCTGCACGTTGGAGCCCATCACCAGGTTGGGGGTGCGGCCCTTCCAGTCCTTGCCGACCTTCTGCCGCCAGCGCCATTTCATGGCCAGGCCGCCGAGCATGACGGCCTCGCTGGAGCCGATCGTGGACACCCCGCACGCGCTGTAGGGGTCGGCGTCGTCGAGGCCGTCCGCGTGGAACAGGTCGGCCACCATGCACACGCAGCGCTGCTCGATCGCGGCGGTCGCCGGGTATTCGTCCTTGTCGATCATGTTCTTGTCGAACGTCTCGGCCATCAGCCGGCCGGCCTCGGGGTCCATCCAGGTGGTCACGAAGGTCGCCAGGTTCAGCCGGGAACTGCCGTCGAGCATCAGCTCGTCGTGGATGAAGCGGTAGGCGGCCTCGGGGTCCATCGATTCGTCGGGCATCCGCAGCGCCGGGACGGGCGCGGTGAACAGGCGGCCGGTGTAGGCCGGGGCGATCGAGTGCGCGGGCAGCGACGGGTGTTGAGGCACGGGTGAGAATCCTTCCTAGAGGGCGGCCAGCGCCGCCCTGATGTGCGGAACCATGCGGGACGATGACGTCGGCGCGTCACCGGGGCCCGGGTCGGCGGCCGACAACGCCGCCGCCCGCGCGTGGACGAACGCGGCCGCCGCGGCCGCCTCGACCGCCGGCAGGCCCGCCGCGAGCAGCGCGCCGATCATGCCGGACAGCACGTCACCGGAGCCGGCGGTGGCCGCCCAGGATTGCCCGGCCGGGTTGAGGTACACCGGACCGCCCGGATCGGCGACGACGGTGACGTTCCCCTTCAGCAGCACGGTGGCGCCGAAGGTGTCGGCCAATTTCCGGCATGCGCCCACGCGGTCGTCCCCGGGGGGACTGCCCGCCAGGCGGGCGAATTCACCGGCGTGGGGCGTCAGCACCGTCGGCGCGGTGCGGTTGGCGGCCAACTCCGGGTGCGCCGCCAGGATGGTCAGCCCGTCGGCGTCCACGATCACCGGCAGGTCGGTCTCCAGCGCGAACCACAATGCGGCGGCCCCGGCGTCGTCGGTGCCCAATCCCGGCCCGACGACCCAGGATTGGACCCGCCCGGCCGACGCGGGCGTGGGTGACGCGATCACCTCCGGCCAGTGCGCCAGCACCTCACGGTGCGCGCTGCCGGCGTAGCGGACCATGCCGGAGGTCGCCGCGACGGCCGCCCCGGTGCACAGCACCGCCGCCCCGGGATACGTCGAGGAGCCGGCCATCACACCGGTCACACCCTGGGTGTACTTGTCGTCGTGGGGTCCGGGCACCGGCCAGCGCGCGGCCACGTCGGCCGCCTCGAAGCCCAGCACGTCCGTTTCCGGCAGATCCAGCCCGATGTCGATCAGCGTGACGCGCCCGCAGTCGCCGAGCGCGTGCACGGGCTTGAGGCCGCCGAAGGTCACGGTCGCCGCGGCGCGCACCGCGGGCCCTGTCACCGCCCCGGTCGCCACGTCGACCCCGCTGGGGATGTCGACCGCGACCACCGGGATGCCGGCATCGTCGACCGCGGCGAACACCTCGGCCGCGGCCGGGCGCAACGGCCCGGAGCCGGAGATGCCCACCACCCCGTCGATGACGAGATCGGTTGCCGGCGAGACGCTTTCGACGATCCGGCCGCCGGCCTTCCGGAACGCCGCCAGCCCCTTGCGGTGCGTGCGTTCCGGGTTGAGCAGCACCGCGTCGGCGGCCGCGCCGCGACGGCGCACAAAGGTCGCGGCCCACAGCGCGTCACCACCGTTGTCGCCGGAGCCGACGACCGCGCACACCCGGCGGCCGGCCACCCCGCCGGTGCGAGCGCGCAACTCGGCGACGATCTCGGCGGCGAGGCCGAACGCGGCCCGCCTCATCAGGGCCCCGTCGGGCAGGCTGGCCAGCAGCGGAGCCTCGGCCTGGCGGATCGCGTCTACGGAGTAGTAGTGCCGCACCTTAGCCACATTACGGGTCAGCGGCCGCGCCGCTCAGGCCGATGCCTCGGGCGACCGGCGGCGCCGCGCCATGGCCCGCAGGCGCGCCGGGCTCAGCTGCCGCGGGTCCTGGTGGCGCGTCATCGGGTAGAAGCAGAGGCCGACCAGGATCGAGGTGAAATGCCCGATTGCGGTGAAGTTCAGCTCAATCCGGTCCATCGTGATCAACGGGAAACCGAAGATGATGAAGAGCACGCCCAGATAGCCCCAGCGCCATGGTCGCGCGATGTGATAGGCGAGCACGGCCATCACCCCGACCAAAAAGTAGCTGACGCCGATGTCGCGGGCGTGCACCAGCCGTTCCGAGGCGTCGTGTTGCTCGATGGCGAAATACAGCAGCCCCTCGCTGAAATAGGTCGACAGGATGTGGGCACTCAATCCGACTGTGAGCCAGCGCAACTGGCCCAGCCAGTGTTCGGCCGGCGCCAGGAACAACGAGAAGAGGATCAGGTACGGGGTCAGGTTGTCGCCGTCGATCCACAGCAGGCTGGAGAACAGGACGTCGAGCGGGTCGCGCGCCAGTCCGTGGATGTTGGTGGAATGGTGCATCAGCATCGAGTGCAGCTGCCGCTGGGGCAGCCAGTGCTGGATGAGCGTGGTGATGAACAGGACGAGCAACCAGCCGTACGTCAGCGGCGCGCTGCTGACGTAGTGCCAGACCGCCAGTCCCATGCTGCGCAGTCGGGACCGCACCGGTGCGTTCGTCACGTCCTTACCTTCGCACGCGGACCGTTGGGTTGCCGCACCTAAGCGGGGGGCGCGCCGGGCTGCGGAGGGTCGGGCCGCAGATGCCTCCACCAGCAGGCGACGTAGAGCAGCATCGATATCACCAACACGACGAGCACCCAGAGAACAATGGTGATGTCGATCCAGCCGCCGAAGGGCGGCGAGCCGGGAAGCGCGTTGCGCAACGGCACAACCGCGAAAAGCATTGCGGCGTACCACGTGGTCATCGGCGGCTGAAACTTCCGCCGGTCACGCAGCGTCTGGACCGCGACGAACAGGCCGACCCCGGCGATGGCGATGAGTACGCCGCAGATGACGATGCCGAACGCAGCCGCGCTCAGGGAGCGCTGCAGAGTGACTCGGTAGGGACCGAGCCCTCCGCCGTTGTTGGCGGTGACCTGCCAGCCCGGAAGGTGGTTGACGAACGTGGCGGGCAGGCGCTCGGGCACGCCTCCCTCACCGCCGTGCAGGAGTTCGACCTCGATCGGCCCGGACTCGTATCGATCGAAGGGCCACCGTTCGATCTCCCCGGCAATCGTCACCGGGACGGGAAACACACCGGGCAGCATGCCCTTGGTCCAGCTCCGGCGGGTGGGTGTCGCCGCGGATCGGACCCACAGGCTGAGGTCTTCGTTGAGGTGCTGCGTCTGGGGATCCAGTAGGGCCGATCCGGGCGAAATGGCGAGGTTGATGACGACGACGCTGTAGTTGGACTGAACGTCTTCGACCGTGAACGTCGCGATGCTGCTGCCGCCCGCGGCCGGGACTTCCGCCCGGTGATTCGCGGTGCGGCTGTGCGCGTACAGCGCGACCGACGCGACGTATGCCGCAAGGACGGACACGATGAGTCCTACGACGGCGAACCTCATAACGGATTCGCCGGCGCCGCAGGGACGTCGGGCCTCAGATGCCGCCACCAGCAGGCGATGTAGAGCAGCATCGACACCACCAGGACGACGAGCACCCACAACACGAGGGTGATGTCGATCCAGCCGCCGAAGGGCGGGGAGCCGGGCAGCGCATTGCGCAACGGCACCACCGCGAACAGCATCGCCGCGTACCACGTCGTCATCGGCGGCTGAAACTTCCGGCGGTTGCGCAACGTCTGAACGGCGACGAACAGGCCCAGCCCGGCGATGGCGACCAGCACGGCGCAGATGACGATGCCGAACGCCGCCGCGCTCAGGGAGCGGTGCACGCTCACCCGGTACGGACCCGGTCCGTCGGCGGACACCTGCCAACCGGAAAGGTGATTGACGAAGGTCACCGGCAGCCGCTCGGCGACCGTGTCGCTGCCGCCGCGCATGAGCTCGATCTCTATCGGCCCCGAACCGTAACGGTCGAAGGGCCAATTCTCGATCTCCCCCGCGATGGTCAGCGGGACGGGGAAGACGCCGGGGAGCATGCCCTTGGTCCAGGTGCGGCGGGTCGGCGTCGCCACGGATCGCACGCGGAGGCCGAGGTCTTGGTTGAGATGCCCGGTTTGCGGATCCAGCAGGCCGGACCCCGGCGAGATGGACAGGTTCGCCATCAGCACGCTGTAGTTCGACTGGATGTCCTCGACGACCAACGTCGCCGTGCTGCGGTCACCCCCGGCCACCGCCTGCTGGTGGTGATGGTGACCCCCACTGTTGGCGTACAGCGCCACCGAGGCGACGTAGGCCCCGACGACGCCCACGATCAACGCTATGACGCCGTACCTCACGACCCCCCCTACTCGATAACGAAATGTGTTGAAGCGAAAGGGGTATCAGCCCGATGACGCCGGGACCGGATCCGCCGTCGGCGCGACGACCTGAGGCTCCGGCCTCAGGTGGCGCCACCAGCAGACGATGTACAGCAGCATCGCCGTCACCAACGCGACGATCACCCACAGCACGATGGTCACGTCGATCCACGCCCCGAACGGGGGTAGGCCGGGAAGCGCGTTGCGCAGGGGCACCACCGCGAAGAGCATCGCGGCGTACCACGTCGTCATCGGGGGCTGGAACTTGCGCCGGTTGCGCAGCGTCTGGACCGCGACGACAACGGCGAGGCCGGCGATCGCGATGAGCACGCCGCAAATGACCATCCCGAACACCGCGGTGCTCAGCGCGCGCCGCACGTGCATGCGGTACGCCTCCTGGCCCGGGATCTTGCTCATGGAGACCTTGAAGCCCGACAAATGGTCGATGAGTCGCACCGGGATGAGTGTGGGCGGCTTCGTCGTATCGCCCCCGGGGAAGAGCTGCACCTCGATCGGACCCGACGTGTAGCTGTCGAACGGCCAGCGCTCCACGTGACCCGCGATGGTCAGCGGGAGCGGGAAGACGCCGGGAAGCATGCCCGGCGAATAGTCCTTGCGACTGGGCTGGGCCGAAGATCGAACGCGCAGCACGAGATCTTCCTTGAGGCGGTGGGTGACCGGGTCCAGCAGCGCGGGCCCCGGCGCGACGGCCACGTTGGCGACGACGGCGCTGTAGTTGGACTGCATCTCCTCCACGGTCAAGGTGGCCATGCTCTGGGCGGCCGTCTCCGGATTGTCGCTCAGGGTGCCGGGGGCGGACCCTTCGACGGTGTCCTTGTAGAGGCCCACCAACGCTATGTATGTCCCGAGAATGAGCACGATGACGCCCACCGTGGCGAGTCTTGTGACCGCCGATCGCATGCTGCTCCTACCCCGTGGAGTGGCTTGTTACCCGAGAGCAATCTAACGGAACCGCCGCGGATCACGCGGCGTTACGGCCGAAGCGGCGGAACTACTCCGCGGTGACGGACGTGGCCGGCGCAGGGGCGTCGGCTAGGCGGCTTCGGGTCGCAGATGCCGCCACCAGCACGAGATGTAGAGCCCCATCGATATCCCCAACACGACGATCACCCACACCACGATCGTGATGTCGATCCAGCTTCCGAATGGCGGCGCGTCGGGCAGAGCATTGCGCAGCGGCATCACCGCGAACAACATCGCCGCATACCAGGTCGTCATCGGCGGCTGGAATTTACGCCGGTCGCGCGACGTCTGGACGGCGACGAACGCGCCCAGGCCGGCGAGCCCGATCAGGACGCACAGGATGGCGACCCCGAAAACCACCGTGCTCGAAGTCCTGGACAGGTCCACCCGGAACGGGCCGGTCGGGTCGGCGTCGTTGACGCGGGTCACGTCGACTTTCCAACCGAGCAGCCGGTCGACCAGGGTCACCGTCGCGGGCACCGGTGTGTTCTCCGGACCGGACGACAGTTGGGCGACGACGGGCCCCGAGTGGTATTCGTCGAGCGGCCAGTCCGCGACCTCGCCGGTGAGGACGAGCGACACCCGAAACACGGTGGGCAGCGTGCCTTTCGGCCACGTTTGCCTGCTGCTCGTCGCGGTCGAGGCGGCGAAGATGTGGAGGTCGTCCTTGAGGGTGTGGGTGCGGGGGTCCAGCAGCCCGGGGCCAGGCTGCACGGTGATGTTGGCGATCAGAACGCTGTTGTGCGACTGGATCTCTTCGACGTCGTTCGTCAACATCGTCCCGTCGCCCGCCTGCGTACCCTGCACCACGACATGGGGATGACCCATGCCGCTGTCGACGTACAGCGCGATCGAACCGATGTATGCGCCGATCAGGAGCACGACACCCAAGGCGGCCAGCCTCAGGCGGCGGCTACTCCACGGTGACGGACTTGGCGAGGTTGCGGGGTTTGTCAACGTCGTAACCTCGGGCCTGGGCAACTGACGCGGCGAACACCTGAAGCGGGATGGTCGACAGCAGCGGCTGCAAAAGGGTTGAGACCGATGGGATTTCGATCAGGTGGTCCGCGTAGGGCCGCACGGTGTCGTCACCCTCCTCGGCGATCACGATGGTGATCGCCCCGCGCGCCTGGATCTCCCGGATGTTGGACAGCAGCTTGGCGTGCAGCGTGGCCTGGCCCTTTGGCGAGGGCATGACGACGATGACGGGAAGGTCGTCCTCGATCAGCGCGATCGGGCCGTGTTTGAGCTCGCCGGCGGCGAACCCCTCGGCGTGCATGTAGGCCAGTTCCTTGAGCTTGAGCGCGCCTTCCAACGCCACCGGGTAGCCCACGTGGCGGCCCAGGAACAGCACGGTCGAGGACTGGGCGAACCGATGCGCAAGCGCGGCCACCGGCTCGATCATCGCGAGCACCCGCGCGACCAGGTCCGGCATGGCCTCCAGCTCCCGGTACTCCCGCTCGACCTCGTCGGGGTACTTGGTGCCGCGGGCCTGCGCCAGCGCCAGGCCCACCAGGTAATTGGCGGCGATCTGCGCCAGGAATGTCTTGGTGGAGGCGACGCCGATCTCGGGCCCGGCGCGGGTGTAAAGCACGGCGTCGCATTCGCGGGGGATCTGCGAGCCGTTGGTGTTGCAGATGGCCAGCACCTTGGCCTTCTGCTCCTTCGCGTGCCGGACGGCCTCCAGGGTGTCGGCGGTCTCCCCGGACTGCGAGATCGCGACCACCAGGGTGCTGCGGTCCAGCACCGGGTCGCGGTAGCGGAATTCGCTGGCCAGCTCCACTTCCACGGGCAGCCGGGTCCAGTGCTCGATGGCGTACTTCGCGAGCAGCCCGGAGTGATACGCGGTGCCACACGCCACGACGAACACCTTGTCGATCTCGCGCAGTTCCTGGTCGGAGAGCCGCTGCTCGTCGAGCACCACCCGCCCGTCGATGAAGTGCCCGAGCAGGGTGTCGGCCACCGCGGCGGGCTGCTCGGCGATCTCCTTGAGCATGAAGTACTCGTAGCCGCCCTTTTCCGCGGCGGCCAGGTCCCAGTCGATGTGGAATTCGCGGTACTCGACGTCGGCGTTGCCGTCGAAGTCGGTGATGCGGTAGCCGTCCGCGGTGATCACCACGGCCTGGTCCTGCCCGAGCTCGATGGCGTTGCGGGTGTGCGGGATGAACGCCGCGACGTCGGAGCCGACGAACATCTCGCCGTCGCCGATCCCGATGACCAGGGGGGTGGAGCGACGGGCGGCCACGATGGTGCCGGGCTCGTCGGCGTTGGTGAACACCAGCGTGAAGTGGCCCTCCAGCCGGCGCAGCACGGCCAGCACCGAGGCCGCGAAGTCGCCGGCGGTCGGCCCGTGCCGGTAGGCCTGCGCCACCAGGTGCACCGCCACCTCGGTGTCGGTGTCGCTGGTGAACTCCACGCCGTAGGCCTCGAGCTCGTGGCGCAGGCCAGGGTAGTTCTCGATGATGCCGTTGTGGACGACGGCGATCTTGCCGGCGGCGTCGCGGTGGGGGTGCGCGTTGCGGTCGGTCGGGCGCCCGTGGGTGGCCCAGCGGGTGTGACCCAGGCCGGTGGTGCCGCCCATCGACTCCGGCGGCATCTGCGCGACCGCGTCCTCCAGGTTGGCGAGCCGGCCGGCGCGGCGGCACACGGTGAGCGTTTCTGCGCCGTTGACCAGTGCGATGCCCGACGAGTCGTAGCCGCGGTACTCCATTCGGCGCAGCGCATCCATGACGACCTGGCAGGCAGGCTGCTGCCCGACGTAGCCGACGATTCCGCACATTCGAACCAGGGTAGTGCAGGCGCACCCCCAACCCCGCACGCCGAGGCTATGGTTAGGCCGCCCACCTGCGCAGGAAGGTTTGTTGTGACCGACCCGTACCGTCAGTTCTCCGTCCGGCTCATCGAGCACATCGGCGCAGTCATCTTCTGGCAGCAGCGCAGCTACGCCGTCACGGGCACCCTCGAGCAGTGCGAGCGGGCATACCGGTCCGCGCAGACGCAAAACCTGCTGGCCGGCTGGTGGAGCCTGCTCTCGCTGCTGGTGTTGAACTGGGTCGCGCTGGTCTCCAACTGGAACGCGATGCGGCAGGTTCGCAAGTTGGCCGCGCTGCCACCCGGCGCCGCCCACGTCCCCGCCCCGCCCCCGGCCGCCGGTCCGCCGCCGGGCTGGTACGGCGACCCGTCGGGGCCCGGGCACCGGTATTGGGACGGAGTCAGGTGGACACCGTGGACCAATCCACCCGGGTTTCCGGCCCACGGCCGCTGATCATCCCCTTTACATCGTCTTCATAAACGATAGAAACGCTTTTCACCTGATGTATTTGTGGCGTTTTCGTTTGCGTCATCGCTGAACCAATCTGCCTACTTAGAATTCTGGAATCGGCTACAACCGGCAACCGTCGGAGCCACCAGAAAGGACAGCTCGTTGACGCCCGCCTGATCACTACCGCCTGGCGAGCCATGCGGCTCAACAGTGTAAATGCGCAGAGCGCGACCATATCTTCGTAGCAATAGAACCTTTATGCAGACATCAATGATGATAGTCCAGCTACCCGGAAACTGCGTTAGACGGCCGACTAATTATTTGGCTTAAAAATAACTGCCCAGATAATGCGTAAGCCGCCGGATAGCTAACCGTTAGTAAATGTTAATCCGAAATTCCGCA
Source organism: Mycobacterium sp. E3298 (assembly GCF_001666895.1). Taxonomy (NCBI): domain Bacteria; kingdom Bacillati; phylum Actinomycetota; class Actinomycetes; order Mycobacteriales; family Mycobacteriaceae; genus Mycobacterium; species Mycobacterium sp. E3298. The sequence continues at coordinate 160 of NZ_LZJB01000022.1, read as the reverse complement.
CCGCTTCTTTTAGGAGAGAATCATGACCGCTGTTCTGTTCGACGATGTGATGACCGAGCTGCCCGTGCCCAGCCTGACGCTCGCGCCGGCCGCCTCGCCGAGGGTCTGCCCGCTGTCGAGCACACCGAGCTGTACGTGCGGGCCTGCCATGCCCTTGGCT
>NZ_LZJB01000021.1:0-645 GCF_001666895.1 Mycobacterium sp. E3298 | reverse complement strand
GGCGCACCGGTGCCCCGTTCTCGCCCAGCAGATCGGGCCGCAGCGCCGGTTCCCACAAGGCCACCGTCCGCGCGCCCGGGTGCTGTACCTGTCGCCGACGAAGGCGCTGGGGCATGACCAATTGCGGGCCGCCCACACGCTGGCGGGCGCCGTCCCGCGGTGCCATGACGTCGCGCCCACCGCCTACGACGGCGACAGGTACAGCACCCGGGCGCGCGGATCGGTGGCCAGCGCGTTGAGGACGGGAAGTTGGTAGGCCAGCGACTTGCCCGACGCGGTGCCGGTGCTCACCACCACGTGGCGGCCGGAGTGAGCCAATTCCGCGACCGCCGACTGGTGTGACCAGGGCAAAATGACGCCGCGGTCGGTGAAGGCGCGCACCACGTCGGGCTCGGCCCATGTCGGCCAGCGGTGCGGGCGGCCGCCGCGCGGCGGCAGCTCGGCGACGTGCCGCAACGGATGCTCGTCGGCGGCGGTACCGGCGAGCGCGGCGGCGAGCAACTCGCTGCCGAAACTCGCCATCAGCACCCTCCTTGGACCCGGCTGAGCTCGCGTCCAAGGCGCAAGTCTGTCGCCGAAGCGATGAACATGGTTGACTATTTGCGGTCGCAGCTTCTGTGTTCGTGTCAAACTTTCGCAGGATCT
>NZ_LZJB01000020.1:0-2079 GCF_001666895.1 Mycobacterium sp. E3298 | reverse complement strand
TGGCGGTTGATCGCGATACGGGCGGACTCGATCTGCCGGTTGGTCACGTAGGCGTGCTCGAGCGCCTGAATGCCGTAGTCGCCGAAGTTCACCGCGGTGCCACCGCTGGCGATGCCGCGCTGGCGGGGGTGGTGTTGCTTACGGTGTTTAACCCTGCGGGGAATCAACATGGTTCAGCTCTCCGTGCTCTGCGGTTCTGGAGCGGGCGGGGCCTCGGCCGCGGCGGCCTGCTCCTCGGCGCCCGCGGCGGCGCGGCCGGCCTCGGTGCTGGTCGCCGTGGTGCCCGACGCACCGCTGCGGCGGGGGCGGGTGCCCGACGGACGCTCGCGGCGCGGACGGTCGGCGCCCGCCGGCGCGGCCGCGGCCAATTCGCGCTTGCCACCGACGATGTCGCCCTTGTAGATCCACACCTTCACACCGATCCGGCCGAAGGTGGTCTTGGCCTCATACAGGCCGTAGTCGATGTCGGCGCGCAGCGTGTGCAGCGGCACCCGGCCCTCGCGGTAGAACTCCGAACGGCTCATCTCCGCACCGCCGAGACGACCCGAGCATTGCACCCGGATGCCCTTGACGTTGGGCTGGCGCATCGCCGACTGGATGGCCTTACGCATGGCGCGGCGGAACGCCACCCGGTTGCTCAGCTGCTCGGCGACGCCCTGCGCCACCAGCTGGGCCTGCGACTCGGGGTTTCTGACCTCGAGGATGTTGAGCTGAACCTGCTTGCCGGTCAGCTTCTCCAGGTCCGCGCGGATGCGGTCGGCCTCGGTGCCGCGACGCCCGATCACGATGCCGGGGCGTGCGGTGTGGATGTCGACGCGCACCCGGTCACGGGTGCGCTCGATCTCCACGTCGGCGATGCCGGCGCGCTCCAGACCGGTGGACAGCAGCCGCCGGATCGCGACGTCTTCCTTGACGTAGTCCGCGTACTGCTTGTCGGCGTACCAGCGCGACTTCCAGTCCGTGGTGATGCCCAGCCGGAAGCCGTGCGGATTGATCTTCTGGCCCACTAGTCTGAGCCTCCCTTCGCCTCAGAAGTCTCAGACGTTTTGGCAGGTGCCTTCTTGGCCGGTGCCTTCTTGGCGGCCGCTTTCTTGGCCGGGGCCTTGGTGGCCGCCTTCTTCGCGGGCGCCTTCGCGGCCGCCTTGCTGGCCTCGGCCCGGCGGGCCCTCGTCGACTTCGCCGAACGCTGGTCCTTGGCCGGCCGGCTCTCTACCACGACCGTGATGTGGCTGGTGCGCTTGCGGATCCGGAACGCGCGCCCCTGGGCGCGCGGGCGGATGCGCTTGGCGGTCGGGCCCTCGTCGGCATAGACCGTGGCGACCACCAGGGTGGCCGGGTCCAGCCCGTTGTTGTTCTGCGCGTTCGCCGCGGCGCTGGCGATCACCTTGGCCACCGGCTCACTGGCCGCCTGCGGCGCCCAGCGCAGGATGTCGAGCGCGTCGTTCACCGACTTGCCGCGCACCAGGTCGATCACCCGGCGTGCCTTGGTCGGCGACACCCGCACGAACCGCGCCTTGGCGACCGCGGACGGGAATTCGGTTGTGGTCATCGCCGTTTGGCCTTCCGGTCGTCCTTGATGTGTCCCTTGAAGGTGCGCGTCGGCGCGAATTCACCAAGCTTGTGGCCGACCATCGCCTCGGTGACGAACACCGGGACGTGCTTGCGCCCGTCGTGGACGGCGAAGGTGTGGCCGATGAAGTCCGGGATGATCGTCGAACGCCGCGACCAGGTCTTGATGACCTGCTTGGTGTTCTTCTCGTTCTGCGCGTCCACCTTCTTCAGCAGGTGGTCGTCGACGAACGGGCCCTTCTTCAGGCTGCGTGGCATGTGTTACTCCTCGACTTCCTAGCGACCGTGCTTCTTGCCGGTGCGCCGGCGCCGGACGATGAGTTTGTTGCTGGCCTTATTCGGGTGGCGGGTGCGGCCCTCCGGCTTGCCCCACGGGCTCACCGGGTGCCGGCCACCGGAGGTCTTACCCTCACCACCACCGTGCGGGTGGTCCACCGGGTTCATGACCACACCGCGGACCGAGGGGCGCTTGCCCTTCCACCGCATGCGGCCGGCCTTGCCCCAGTTGAT
>NZ_LZJB01000019.1:0-3324 GCF_001666895.1 Mycobacterium sp. E3298 | reverse complement strand
CCAGTCCGACGAGGCTGATCTTGACCGCCCGGATGCCGATCGCGCTGGATTCCAGGGCGGTGTCCACGCTGTCGGCGATCGTCGCCGGCTACGAGGCCGTCCTGCGGCTGATTCACCCCGTCGCCATCGGCCACGTGGGTTGGGTCGCCGCCGCCGGGCTCATCGGCTTCGCGGGCAACGAGATCGTCGCCGTCTACCGGATCCGCACCGGCCGCCGGATCGGCTCGGCCGCCCTCGTCGCCGACGGCCTGCACGCTCGCACCGACGGATTCACCTCGCTCGCAGTGCTTTTCGGGGCGGCCGGCGTCGCGCTCGGCTACCCGCTGGCCGATCCGATCGTCGGCCTGATCATCACGGTGGCGATCCTGGCGGTGCTGCGCGGTGCCGTGCGCGACATCTTCCGCCGGCTCATGGACGCGGTGGACCCCGCGCTCGTCGACACGGCGGAAGCGACGCTGGCCGCCCGCCCCGGCGTCCGCAGCGTGCGCAGCATCCGGATGCGCTGGATCGGGCACCGCCTGCACGCCGATGCCGAACTCGACATCGACCCCGGCATCAGCCTTCAGGACGCGCACCGCATCGCCCACGACGCCGAGCACCAGCTGACCCACGCCGTGCCGCGGCTCGACAGCGCCCTGGTGCACGCCTACCCGGCGCACCACCCCTAGGCGTCGATCACCAGGCGACCGCCGTTGGCCCGCGAGACGCAGACCAGCATTTCGCCGTCGCCCTCCGCGGCGCGGCCGCGGCGATCGACCTCCCCGGCAAGCACTTTCACCTTGCAGGTGCCGCAGAAGCCTTGCTGGCAGGAGTACGCGGTCGTCGGGTCGCCGTCCAGCATGACGTCCAGCGCCGACCGGTTCGCAGGCACGCTCAGCACGCGCCGTGAACGGGCAAGCTCCAGCTCGAAGGGGACGCCGTCGACGACGGGCGGCGGCCCGAACCGCTCGTAATGCAGTGGCGCGTCGGCGTGTTGGTCGCGCATCGTGCGCACCGACTCCAGCATCGCGGTCGGGCCGCACACGTAAACGGCCGTCGACGGCCCGGCATCGGCGAGCAGTTCGGAGGCGTCGGGAATGCGGCCACGCTCGTCGTCGGCCCACACGCTGACCCGGTCGGGCGCCACCGCCACTACCTCGTCGAGCAGCGGCATGTACTCCCGGCTGCGGCCGGCATACACGGCACGCCAATCGATTCCGCGCTGCTGGGCGAGTGAGATCATGGGCAGGATCGGAGTCACGCCGATGCCGCCGATCACGAACAGCACCTCGCGCTCGTCGGTGACCAGATAGAACGCGTTGCGGGGCCCCTCGAATTCGATCGTGTCGCCCACGTCGAAGGTGTCGTGCATTTCGATCGAGCCCCCGCCACCGTCGGCGATCCGGCGTACCGCGATCCGGTAGTCGGTGCGCCGCCCGGGCGGACCGCACAGTGAGTACTGGCGGCGGCGGCCCGACGCCAGCCGAATGTCGATGTGCGCGCCGGGAGTCCACGACGGCAGCAATCCACCCTGCGCGTCGCCCAGCGTCAGCGCGACGACGTCGGGCGTGAGGAGTTCGCGCTTGGTGACCACCACGGTGGTGGTCCGCCGCACCGGCACCACCCGCGAGGGGTCCCAGCGCGACGCCGACGCCAAGCCCCCGAAGAGGGTGCCCACTCCCCACAACGCCGTGTAGAGGCGGTCGCGCTTGCGACGACCGTACAAGTCGGCGGGTCTGCTGCCCCAAATCGTCTGTGCCACAACAAGTCCTACGTCTGACCAATGGTGTTCTGATCGACCCATTCGCTCGTGAGCCGGGCGATGACCTCGGGATGGGAGGACACCACCCAGTGCCCGCCCTCGATGTCGACGACCCTGCCGTTGGGCGGTATCGAGCCGGTGAACCGCTGCAGGGGCGGCGAGACGAAGTAGTCCCAGCGCGCCACCAAGACCTGCACGGGGACCTTGGTCTGCGGCAGCTCCTTCCCGGGCGCCAGGAACGGCCCGGGCATGTTGGCGCGGTACAGGTTCAGCCCGTTGACGTAGTCGCGGGTCGACCGGGTGGTCGCCGCGCGCCGCCGACCGGCCCGGCGTGGCCGGCCGATCAGTTCGACCGCCGCGAAGACCGCAACGGTCGCCCGGGACCAGATCGCCAACTCCGGCACGCCCGGGCACAGAAAGAACCAGATGTAGGTGGAGGCGAGCGCCTGTTTGAGGACGTCGAACACGCCGCGGGGTGAGCGGGCGGACCGCAGGAACTTGCCCGCGTAGTTCAGGTGCGGACCGGAGATCGACGTGAACGAGGCGACCTTGCCCATCACCGACTCGTCGGTGACCGCGGCCCAGGCCTGGATGGAACCCCAGTCGTGGGCGATCAGGTGGACCTCGTTCACCCCGAGGCTGTCGATCACCGCGCCGATGTCCGAAATCAGTTGCGGCAGGCGGTATGCCGCGCGCTTCGCCGGCTTGGACGAATCGCCGGCGCCCCGGACGTCGAAGGCCACGAAGTTGTAGCGCCCACCCAGGGCGTCGGCGACGCCGTCCCACACGTGGTGGTTGTCGGGGTAGCCATGGATCGCCAGAATCGTCGGGCGCCCCGGGTCGATCGGCGAGTGGGCGTGGACGGCCAGCGACACGCCGTCGGACGCGATCACGGTGTTGGACTGAGTCATTCGTGTGCCCCCGACGTTCAGTGCGCCGCGCGGGCCGCGGGCGAGCGGGCCAGGTAGTCGACCGCGCGGCCCACCCCGCCGAGCTTGGACGGGTGGAAACTCGGCGTGTAATAGGCGCCGATGACCCGCAGGAACTGGAACGGCCCGGGCACCAGGCCGCGGCGCGCCGCGCTGAAGTAGTCGCGCCAGCGGGGTTTGGTGCCCGGCGGCAGGTACGGGTCGACCGAGTACATGAACCGCACGCCGCGGACGAACAGCCACAGCAGCGCCGGCGTGATCAGCAGCTGGGTGCGCACCTGGCGCCAGTAGCCGCCGCGCAGGTGCTTCATGGTGTCGAACGCGACCGCCTTGTGTTCGACCTCTTCGGCCCCGTGCCAGCGCAGCAGGTCGAGCATCACCGGGTCGGTGCCGAAGGCGTCGTGCTGCGGGGTGTCCAGGATCCACTCGCCCAGGATGGCGGTGTAGTGCTCGAGCGCGGCCACCATCGACACCCGCTCGAGCAGCCAGCTCTGCCGTCGCCGCCAACCCCACCCGGGCCGGTCCCCGATGAGCTGGGAGAAGAGCCAGGCCATCTGGTCGGTGAACGGCGTGACGTCGACGCCCTTGGCCGCGAAGTGATCCAGCACCCCGGAATGAGCCTGGGAGTGCATGGCCTCCTGGCTGATGAAGCCC
>NZ_LZJB01000018.1:0-6940 GCF_001666895.1 Mycobacterium sp. E3298 | reverse complement strand
CGCGCGGCTGCTCTGGTACACCAACCACGCCCACGGCTCCGGCCTGTCCTACAACGTTGTCACCATCACCGGCATCGTCGACGGCGCGGCCTGGGAAAGGCTTGCGCGCAGGACACAAAGCGGCGACCTGCGCCCGTGGATGCGCGAACTGGACAACCTGCGCCACGAGGTGACCGGAAAGCTTCTGCTTCCCGTCGATTGGTCGCCGTTGCAAACCGTCGACCTCTCGACGGTGCCCACCGACGGTGCGACCCACCAACTGAGCCTGTTCATGGAAGACACCGGCTGGCCCGACGCCGCGCTCGACGACTACATCAGGATGTGGGACGAGATCTATTACCAGCTGCTGTCCAAAGCCCCAAAAGAAATGCGGATCCTCGATATCCAAGCGTGCTTTCAGGTGGCGCACGGCAGTTACCGCCGACGAGAAGCGATGCTGTGGCAGAAGATCGAGAACTTCAACAACTATGCCGCGCTGGTCCACCTGCTGACGGCCGAGACCGCGCCCGAGCACCGGCGGCCCGGCAGCTATATGGTCGAGGCGCTGAAATACCGCGACCAGTGGGAAAGCCGCCTGCTGCGGACGTCGGACTGGTCACCGCTGTACTGAGGCCGGCCGGTTGAGGATCCGGGCGGCGTGGTCGACCATGTCGGCCACGATGTCGGCCGCGGGCCGGACTTGCCGCAGCAGCCCCACCCCTTCGCCGACGAGAATGGCGGCGGTATCGAAATCCTCAGCCGCGACGGCTTTTTCGTAGTCGGCCACCGCCTCCTGCAGCGACGCCGCCAGCCCGTCCTGGTTGCCGTGCCACGTGTCGAGGAACGCGTTGCCGAGCGCCCGAGCGTTGTATTCGGCCGGCCAATCCAGCCGTCGCACAAGGTCATAGGCGCGCGTGCGAACGGTGTCGTCACCGGAGGCCGTCAGCGCCCGCTCGTGCGCGCGGGGCGACACCAGCGCCTCCGGCGTCGCCCAGAATCGGGTGCCCACCAGCGCCCCGTCGGCGCCGAGCGCGAGCGCGGCGGCCAGGCCCCGCCCGTCGGTGACCCCGCCCGCCGCCAGCACCGGCGTGCCGGGTGAACGATCGGCGGCCAGGTCGACGACGTCGGGCACCAGCGTGAAGGTGGATCGGGCGCTCATCCCGTGCCCGCCCGCCTCGCCGCCCTGGGCCACCACGACATCGGCGCCGGCGTCCAGGGCCAGGCGCGCGTGGTCGAGGGTTTGCGCCTGCGCGATCAGCGGGACGCCGGCGGCGCGAATCCGCTCGGCGAACGGCTGCAGCTCACCGAACGACAGCATGATCGCGGCGGGCCGGCGCTCCAGGGCCGCGTCGAGCAGCGCGGGTTCGCCGGCCAGGCTCCACGTGATGAAGCCGCAGCCGACGGTTGCCCCATCGGCGCGGTCGAATTCGCGCCGCAGCCATGCCGCGTCGCCGTAGCCGCCGCCGATCAGGCCGAGGCCGCCGGCCGACGTCACGGCCGCCGCCAGCCGCCCCCCGGAGATCATCGCCATCGGGGCGAGCACGACGGGGTGCTGGATGCCGAAGAATTTCGTGAGTCGGGTGTCGAGGCTCATGTCAGCTCCCCGGTGAGAAATTGCGCCCGGCCGTGGCCGAAAGACCAGTCTTCGTCGCCGTTTTCGGTGATCGAGACGATCAGGTCGGCCGGGTCGAGCCCGCACCGCTCCGCCAGGTGGGTGGCCAGCAGTTGGTAGAACTTCTCCTTCATCGCCCGTGTGCGCAACCGGCTCACCATGTGGACGATCACCTGGTGCGCCGACCGGGTGATGCCGAGACCGGTGTCCAGGGCGATGATTTCGTGGGCGGGATGGCTGCGCACCACCTGGTAACGGTCGCGCGGCGGCACCCCGAAGGCCTCGACGACGGATTCGTGCACCGCGTCGAGCAACGCCCGCATTTCCGATGGCGTGCGGCCCTCGATGAGGTCGATGTACAGCAGCGGCATGGTGGCTCCTTACGATCTGTGTCCTGGCTACGACGTTAGGCTCGCCCGGATCGGGTGTGAAATGCCTGCTGTAATCGATCTATGCTTGTCGGGCATGGGCGCAATGGAAGGTGGCCGAGTCGAATTGCGCCACCTCCGGGCGTTTGAGGCGGTGGCGCGACTCGCGTCGTTCACCCGGGCCGCCGACGAACTGCGCATCACTCAGCCGGCGCTCAGCCGGACCATCCGGCAGCTCGAGGACGCGCTCGGCGTGACGCTCGTGGACCGCACTTCGCGGCACGTGGAGACGACCCGGGCCGGACGGACCTTCCTCGAGCATGTCGAACGGGTGCTCGCTGAACTGGAGCGGGCGTTCGGCGCCGTGCGCCGGCAGGCCAGCATCGGCCTCGGATTCAGCTGGTTGTTGCCCGACCCGTGGGCGCAGGAGACGGTCGCCCGTTTCGAGCGGGCCACCGGCACGACGGTCAGGCTGGTCCGCACCGACGATGCGCTGGGCGCCGTGCAGCAGGGCCGGGTCGACGTCGCCGTGGTCCGCGGACAGGTGACGTCGACCGCCGTGCGGGTGGTGCACCTGTTCGACGAGAACCGGGTGGCCGTGTGCTCGGTGCATTCGCCGCTGTCGTCCCGGTCGGAGCTGGACTGGGCCGAGGTCCCGCGGTGGCCGTTGGTCGTCAACACCGCCAGCGGGACCACCGGGCCGTGGTCGTGGCCGTCGGGGGAGGGACCGGAAACCATCGTGGAGACGGCCAATTTCGACGAGTGGCTCGAGTCCGTCGCGGCCGATCGCGGCATCGGCGTGATCCCCGACGTCGCCGTCCGCCGCAACATCCACCCGGGCGTCCGGTTCGTCGCGCTGCGCGGGGCCCCGCAGAGTCCGGTCGCCGTGGCGTTTCTGCCGCGCGCCCGCAACGCCGTGCTGCGCCGCTTCGTCGAGGCCGCCGTCGAGAGCGCGCAGGACGTTTGAGTGTGCGCTCACGGCGGCGATTCTCGGCGTGTCGACACCGTGGGCGCACACTCAACGAATCACGCGAGCGGCGCCAGACCCGACCGCAGGAGATCCAGGCTGGACGCCACCAGTTCGCCGAGCTCCCCGGTGCAGCCGTTGCGGCCCCAATTCTCCACCGCCACAACGAGGGCGGCGGCCAGGGCCGAGCCCGTGACCTCGGCGAGCAGATCGATGTTCGCCACTCCCGGGTTGCGGCCCTTGGCGAAGTCGGTCAGCACGTGCGCGAACGACGCCTGCACGACGCGCAGGTGACCGGCGATGCGCTCCGCGCTGATCAGCTCCGCACGGGCCTTCGCGGCCTGGCGGACCACTTCGAGGTCGTGCGGGAAAGCCGCGACGCTCGCCAGCACGGCATCGAAGAGTGACTCGGAGGTGGGGCGGCCGGCGAGCGCTTCCGCCAGCCATTCCAGCTGCGTCTCGTAGTCCTGGAAGAGCACCGCCTCCTTGGTGGGGAAGTGGCGAAAGAAGGTGCGTTCGGTGACGCCCGCCTCCCTGGCCAGCTCGGTCACGGTGACGTTGGCAAACCCCTTGCGGGCAAAGCTTTTCAAGGCCGCCTGGCGCAGCGCCTCGTGTGTCGATCGTCGGCGTAGCTCGTGGCGGTTCGTCGGCGCGCTCATCCCATCGAGATGGTAGCCCAGCCGGCCTGAACTGGTCAGTGCTGACATCTTCCAATTATGTCAGTACTGACATATTGTTGTCACGCGCCGACCCGAGGGAGGAAGCCATGCCGGACTATGACGCGATCGTCGTGGGAGCGGGCCACAACGGATTGACCGCGGCGGCGGTGCTGCAGCGCGCGGGCCTGCGCACCCTGTGCCTGGAAGCCAACACCTATGCCGGCGGCATGGCGGCCACCGTCGAACTGATCGACGGGTTCCGCTACGAGATCGCCGGGTCGGTGCAGTTCCCCACCGCGAGCCAGATCACCAAGGACCTGGGGCTGGACACCCTGCCGACGGTGGAGCCGGAGGTGATGTCCACCAACATCGGTGACAACGGCGAGGAACCGATGATCTTCTACCGCGACCCGATGCAATTGATGACGCACCTGGGCGACAAGCACGGAATCGAAGCCGTCACCGGCATGGCGGAATTGATCGGGTGGAGCCAGGGACCGGCAAAGGCGTTGGGCCGCTTCGACGTCCGCACGCCACCCAAGACCCTCGACGAGATGTATGCCTGCGCGGCCAACGACGCGGAGCGCCGTGCAATTCACGAAATGCTGTTCGGGTCGGCGATGGACGTCATCGACCGCTACCTGCCGGACAAGGACAGGCACGCGGTCATGCGGGGGATGCTCGCATTCCTGGCCGTGAACTCCACCTATCGTGGGCCCTACACACCGGGCAGCGCGACCTGCCTCGCGTTCGCGCTGGCCGTGCCCGACGATGCCACCGCGATGATGACAAAGCTCAAGGGCGGCATCGGCGCGCTCACCGAACACCTGCGTGAGCTGTTCGTCTCCCACGGCGGAGAGATCCGCTATCGCGCCAAGGTCGAGCAGATACTCGTCGACCACGGCGCCGTGACCGGGGTGCGGTTACGCGACGGCTCCACCATCACTGCCCCCATCGTGGTTTCCAACCTCGCGCCCGACGTCACGCTGACCGAGCTCATCGACTCCGAACACGTTCCGCCGGAGCTGGTCTCGCGGCTGTCGGGCCGTGATCACCGGGCCTCGTTCGTGCAGATCCACTTCGCCCTCGACGGACTGCCCGAGTTCGCCGCACCGTATGAGTTCTTGAACGAAGAAGGCATGCAGCAATCGGTCGGGATCTTCGGCGATCCAGAAGAACAACAGCTGCACTGGGAGAACTGCCGCCGGGGCATCGTCCCGGACAACCCGTCGATGGGAATGCAGATACCGTCCGTGCACGATCCGGGCATGGCGCCGCCGGGTAAGCACGCCGCCAGCGCCTACGCGTACGCCTTCCCAGTCGAAGTCAGCCGCGATCAGCATGGGCACCTCAAAAATGTGATGGCCCAACGCGTTATCGACAAGATCACCCGGCTGGCCCCGAACTTCAAGGACATCGTGATCCGCCACATCACGTTCGCGCCCTACCACATGAACACGATGTTCGGCGCGCCCGACGGCGACTTCTGCCACGGTCTGCTGCATCCGGACTTGATGGGCCCGAACAGGCCGGGCCCCAAGGGCTTCCTCGACTTCCCGATCCCCATCGACGGTCTCTACCTCGGCGGCGCGGGATGCCATGGCGGGCCGGGCATCACGTTCACCCCCGGCTACAACGCGGGCTATCAAGCGCTCGACGACATGGCCTGACGCTCAGCCCGCGAACGTTCCGGTCAGCTGCGCCTGGGCGGTGGCGGCGCCACCGATCGTTTGTGCCGCCTGCACGCCCGCGAGGCCACCGGGAAGCTGGTAGTCGTTGGGCAGCTGGTAAAGGGTGAACCGGTAGTGGTGCGTGCCGGTTCCCGCCGGCGGGCACGGGCCCTTGTACGCGGGCTGTCCGGCCGAGTTCGGCAGCGTGGTCGCGCCGGCCGGCGTCTGACCGTCGGTGGTGCTACCGGGACCCGGGGCGACGCCGGTCACGACCCAGTGCACGTACAGCCCGTTGACGGCGTCCGGGTCGTCGACCACGAGCGCCGCCCCCAGCGGCGCCGACCACGTCAGCGGCGGCGCGATGTTGGCCCCTTTGCACGTGTACTGCACGGGGATCGGGGCGCCGTCACCGAACGCCGGGCTGCTGATGGTCAACGGCGCCCCGGCGGGCGCGGCGGCGACGGTGCGCCCGAGGGTCGTCACCTTGGGCGTCGACGGCGCGGTCATATGGGTGTCGCCGTGGCCGCCGCAGCCGGCCAGCGCGGCGATGATCGCCAGCCCGCCGATGATCGGTGCGATCCTGCGAGGGCCGCGCGGGGTCGGCGATTTCATAAGGGACAGTGTGGACCGCGGGGCGGCCGTCCGGTAGGGCCAGAGCGCCGTTAGGAGTCGCGCTTCTTGTCGAGCACCCGCTTACGCAGCCCCTTCGTGGCGGTGTCCATCAGGCTCTTGGACCCGCGCTTGATCAGGAACCCGGGCACCGGCATCAACAGGTCGACGGTCAAATCGAAGCTCACCCGGGTCGAGTCACCGTCGGGCGTCAGCGTGTAGCGGCCGTCCTGCGCGCGTTGCTGTTTGGCGCGGACCAGGGTCCAGCTCACCCCGTCGTCGTGAACGGTGTACGCCAGCTCCTGTTCGTCGCTGACCCCGACGAGCTTGACCACCTGCTTCGACCTGGTGGGGTGGCCCTGATCGTCGCGCTCGAGAACCTCCACCTTTTGGTGAACCGAGGACCACTCGGGCAGGGATTCGATGTCGAACAGCACATCCAGGATCTCATCCGGTGTCGCTTCGATGACGACCTCGCGGGATTCGGTGACAGCCATGCAGGATAGATAACCACTGCGGCGCCGCTAAAAACTCACGGCACCAGCACCACCTTGCCGACGTTCTCGCGCGCCGCGAGAATGCGGTGCGCCTCCGGCGCTTCGTCGAAGGGCACCGCCGCGTGGACGATCGGAGCGATGGTCCCGTCCTCGAGCGCCTCCGTCAGCGGGGTGATCCACGGCTCGAGCGTGCCGCGGTCGTCCCACAGCCTCAGCATGTTGAGGCCGATCACGGCCTTGGACTCCGAGAGTTGGTCGATCAGGTTGAACCCGCGCAGCATCGCCAGCGCGTGCGGGGCCGCCGCCCGCAGCGAGCGCTTCTCACCGTGCTGCAGATTCGAAACCCCGTAGCCCACAAGCCTTCCGCCCGGTCGCAACAGCGCGTAGGACCGCCGCAATGACGTGCCACCCAGCGCATCGAGCACCAGGTCGTACGGTTGCAGGCCCTCCCACCAGCCGTCGCGGCGGTAATCGATCGCTCGGTCCACCCCCAGTTCGGCCAGCCTCTGATGCTTGGCGGGTGATGCGGTTCCATGCACCTCGGCCCCGGCCGCTTTCGCGAACTGAACGGCCGCGATG
>NZ_LZJB01000017.1:0-16272 GCF_001666895.1 Mycobacterium sp. E3298 | reverse complement strand
TGGGTCGGTTCGCACGAAGGTCAGCAACACGTCGGCGTCGTGGGCGCCAGAAGTCCACACCTTCTGCCCGTTGACGATCCAGTTGTCGCCTTGCTGCGTCGCACGGGTGGTCAGCGAGGCCAGGTCGCTGCCCGACCCCGGTTCGGAAAAGCCTTGACACCATTGCTCTTCGCCGCTCAGCAGCCGCGGCACCATTTCGGCGGCGAGCTCCGGCGGGGCGTAGTCGATCATCGTGGGTGCGAGCACCTCGAGCATCGAATAGGGGCCGGGTTCGGCGAGGCGGCGACCAACCACCTCCTCGCCCACGATCGCACGCAGCACCGCGGGGCCACCCAATCCACCGACCTCGGCGGGCCAGCCGTAGCGCATCCAATCGGCGTCGTAGAGCGCGCGGCTGACCCGGGCGAACTGCCGCATGTGGCCCTGTAGCGAGTGGTCGGGTCCCGGGGTCAGGTCGTTGTCGTCAAGCCACGATCGCAGGCCCGCCCGGAACTCCTCGACATTCACGGCGCGGGGCGGCCGACGGCGTGCGGGCGCCCGGAGTCGTGCACGCCGCTGCGGCGAATGAACGTCATGGCACGGGTTTTCAGCCGCCACCCGTCCGGGGTGCGGGAGTAGGTGTCGCGGTAGTAGCCGATCCGCATGTCGTGGGTGGCGTGGTCGATGAAGCACAGCGGCTGGGTGCCGCTCGCGGAGTCACCATCGAGGTTCTCGATCAAGGCGGTTCCGGTGAGGAACAATCCCTTTGGGGCGGCGGCGACCAATTCGGGGAACCTGTCCAGCTTGTAGGTTGAGCCGAAGGCGCTGTAGGTGCCGTCTGGGGTGAAGACGCCGATCAGCCCGTCGATGTCCTCTTGGGTGATGGTGACCGCGTAGCGGGCGAGCAGCTGCTGGATCTCGACCAGGTCGTCAATTCGAGTTTGCTGATTTGTCGACATAGACCTTGCCGCCTTTCATGACAAAGCTCACGTGCTGGGTGACGGTGATGTCTTCCAAGGGGTTTCCCGGCACCGCGATGATGTCGGCGAGCTGACCCGCCGCGAGCCGGCCGCGATCGGTCGAGTTGATCAGCTCGGCCGCGGTCACCGTGGCCGCCCGCAGCACCGCCAGCGGCGGCAGCCCCCAGTTGACAAGGGTGACAAGTTCGTCGGCGTTGCGGCCGTGCGGGATCGCGGGCGCGTCGGTGCCCACCGCGATCTTCACGCCCGCCTCGTACGCCGCCACGATCGAGGTGCGCGCCTTCGGGAACATCTCGGCCGCCTTGGCCTGCAGCTCGGGCGGGGCGTGCGAAACGTCCATGGCGTCCCCGTCGGCGAGGCGCCGCGTGCTGACCAGGAAGGTGCCGTGCTCGACCAGGGACGCGATCGCCTCGTCGTCGATCAAGAAGCCGTGCTCGATGCAGTCGATGCCGGCGTCGACGGCATGCTTGACCGCCTCGGCCCCGTGCGTGTGCGCGGCGACGCGCAGCCCGCGCCGGTGCGCCTCGTCAACGATCGCGCGCAGTTCCTCGTCGGAATAGTGTTGTGCGCCAGGCGGACCGGTCAGCGACATCACCCCGCCCGAGCAACAGACCTTGATCAGCTCGGCGCCGTGTTTGATCTGGTAGCGCACGGCCTTGCGGATTTCGTCGATGCCGTTGGCGATGCCCTCTTCGACGGTCAGCTCCAGCGCGTGGGGCGCGAACGCCGCGAACATCGTGGGGTCCAGGTGGCCGCCGGTGGGGGTGATGGCGTGCCCGGCCGGCACGACGCGCGGACCGTCGATCCAGCCCGCGTCGATGGCCTTGCCCAGCGCGACGTCCAACAGGTAGCCGCCGGTCTTGACGAACAGGCCGAGGTTGCGCACGGTGGTGAATCCGGCGCGCAGCGTGCGCCGCGCGTTGCCGACCGCGCGCAACACCCGCGTCGGCGGGTCGTCCTGAACCTGGGACAGGCCGGGCTTTTCGCCGCGGCCGCCCATCAACAGGTTGACCTCCATGTCCATCAGCCCCGGCAGCAGGATCGCCTCGCCGAGGTCGACGAGCTCGCCCTCCGGCTCGCCGCCGACCCGCACGATCCGGTCGCCCTCCACCTGGACGACGCCGGGGGAGACGATCTCGCCGGCGTCGACATCGAGCAGCCCGGCGGCCTTAAGCGTCAACACCGGTCAGATCACCGGCTCCCGGATGCACTCCACCCAGGCCGCGCCGCTGTCGGGCACCCTCGGCTGTTTCCAGGCCTCGATCGGAAACGACACCATGACGAGCGACTGCATCATGTGCATGAGAGCCTTTGCGTCCTCGGGGAGATCGTCGAGTGGGTATCTGTCACAGTAGGCGATCACGTCGTCGAGGCGGGGGAAGGCCACGTCGTAGAAGGCCTGCATCTCGGCCATCGTCGAGGACAGCCGCTTGGCGTAGCGCTCGGGTTCGGTGGCCAGGTCCCAGCCCAAAAAGGGCTCGAGGTCGGCGAATTCAGCGGGCAGCAGCGACGTGGCCATTGTTCTGATACTCCTTGACGTAGTCACCGGTCGTCTTGTGCAGATGACGGATCAAGACTTCCTGGTCGCACAGCAGGAATTCCGTGACGGCCCGCGTGCCGATCATGGTCTGGGTCGCTTCCAGCGTGTTGGCGTCCTGCAGCGCGTACTCCTTGAAGGTCACGGCGGCCAACTCCTGGGCAAGCCGCTCCCGCGCATTGCGCGGCGGGACGAAATACAGCGTGCACTCGAAGATGTGCTTGTCCACGGCGGTCGGCCAGTAGTGGTAGGTCAAATACCAGCCCGGCTCCCAGATCAGCAGCATGAAGTTCGGGTAGAACAGCCACGAGTCGATGCCCCACTGCGGCACCCTCTTCACGTTGACGCCCGGTGGCAGGTCGAGGTTTTCGATGATCTCCGGCTTGTCCCATGGGCCGAACAGGCCGCTGCGCAACACCTGGTCCATCGGCTTCACCATGGACATGTCCGGGGGCGGCGCCTGGCCGCCCCACGTCGACTGCAGATTGTGCGGGCCGGCCAACTCGTAGTGCAGCGCCTCATAGCCGTACTTCTGGATCTTGGCGGCTTCTTCCTTGGTGTACTGGCCCTGGTGCAGGATCGGCGCGTGGTAGAACTCGACGAACGCGTCGATGAACAGCTTCCAGTTGCTGCCGACCTCGGCGCGGTAGGAGTACGTCTCGGTCATCTCGCCGAAGGGGTAGCCCTCGATGCTCTTGGCCAGTGGCCCGAGGTAGTCGACGAGCGGCGCCGCGTTCTGGTCGAAGTTGATGAATATGAAACCTTCCCACACCTCGCATCGGACCGGCGCCAGGCCGAAGTTGCCCTTGTCGAGGTTGAAGAACTCGTCTTCCTGCTGGACGAAGGTCAGCTCACCGTCGAGGCTGTAGCGCCAGGCGTGGTACTTGCAGGTGAACTGCCGGCAGGTACCGGAGGTCTCCTCGTTCGGGAAGTCGTTCCACACCAACTTGTTTCCGCGGTGGCGGCAGACGTTGTGATACGCCTTGACCGATCCGTCCTTCGTCTTGACGATGATGACCGACGTGCCCTTGCCCGCCGACGGCAGTTCCCGGGTGAAGTAGCTGCCGGTGCGCGGGAGGCGATTGATCCGCCCGACGTTGAGCCAGGTCTTCCTGAAGACGGCGTCGCGCTCGGCGTCGAAGAACGCCGGATCGATCGAGTCGGTGTAATCGACAGGCGCCGTGCCGAGTTCGGGGTAGTTCTCTGTCCAGCTGCCTGCGGCCGGCTTGGGGAAGTGGGGCACCTTTCTACCTCTCTCAGTGGTTCCGATCGGCGTTTTCGAGCTGTACGCCAAAAGTGTTGAAGGCCATGGCCAGCGTGGCGTAGCAGCCGACCGTGAAGACGAAATCCATCCGCTGCCGGTCGTCGAGGCGCTCGCCGAGCGCGGCCCAGGTCTCGTCGGACAGTCGCGATTTGTCGTCAAGTTCGTCGACGGCGGTGATCACCGCGCGATCGAACTCGTCCAAGTCGCCGGCGCTCTCGCCGGCATCACCAACTACGGCGGCGATCTGATCGTCGGTGATTCCCTCGTCCCTGGCCATGCGGGCGTGGTGAGACCACTCGTAGGCGCATTCGCGACGATGCGCCACGCGCAGGATGGCCAGCTCGCGGACGCGCGCCGGCAGCGTGGACGAGGTCAAGAGATGAACGTTGAACCGCAGAAACGCCTTGGCCAGCGCCGGGTGGCGGGCGAGGGTGCTGAGCGCGTTGTTGGCAGCCGGGTCACGCATCGCCGAGAGCGCCTTGTGGGTGGTTTCGTCCCACTGATCGGCCGGCAGCGGCGGCAACCGCATCCGAGCTCTCCTCTCGCCATCCTCCCCGCCACCTCTCGGCCAGGGAGAATCAGATTCTCATTTACAACCAAGAGAGTTGCACGAATCGCGCGGCCGGTCAATGCCGGCGGGAGGGGTCTCGCCCGGCTGGGATGCCGCGCGCGCACGCGGCGTCCAAAACGGCTCCCTTCCTGCGAAAACGTCCGCGGCCGCGCGGGGCTCGCCGACAACGAGGCCGGCTACCTCGGCGCATCCTCGTCCCGGGGCGGGCGGTTTATGGGCGTGTTCCGCCACCGGTGGGGCGGGCGAAAGCCGGTCGTGGCGTCGGCTGGATGTTGATTCTCGCTTGGCGAGAAGATAGTTTTCATTTTAGTGATCTTGGCACGGGACAGCGATTCGCCGAGGCTGCGTGGGAGCGGAACCGGATAGGCGGACCCGACGGAAGGGCAACGGCCATGAACAAAGAAGACATGATCCTGATCAGCGTCGACGACCACACCGTTGAGCCGCCGGACATGTTCAAGAACCACCTGCCGAAGAAGTATCAGGACGACGCGCCGCGGCTGGTGCACAACGCCGACGGTTCGGACATGTGGAAGTTCCGCGACACCGTCATCCCCAACGTCGCGCTCAACGCCGTCGCCGGTCGGCCGAAGGAGGAGTACGGCATCGAGCCGACGGGGCTCGACGAGATCCGGCCGGGTTGTTACAACGTCGACGAGCGCGTCAAGGACATGAACGCCGGCGGCATCCTGGCCTCGATCTGCTTCCCGTCCTTCCCGGGCTTCGCCGGGCGGCTGTTCGCCACCGACGACAACGACTTCTCGATCGCGCTGGTGCAGGCCTACAACGACTGGCACATCGACGAGTGGTGCGGCGCCTATCCCGCGCGCTTCATCCCGATGGCGATCCCGGTGATCTGGGATGCCGAGGCGTGCGCCGCCGAGGTACGGCGGGTGTCGAAGAAGGGCGTGCACGCGCTGACCTTCACCGAAAACCCGGCCGCGATGGGCTATCCCAGTTTCCATGACGAGTACTGGAACCCACTGTGGAAAGCGTTGGTGGAGACCGACACCGTGATGAACGTGCACATCGGGTCCTCGGGCCGGTTGGCAATCACCGCGCCGGACGCGCCGATGGACGTGATGATCACGCTGCAGCCGATGAACATCGTGCAGGCCGCCGCCGACCTGTTGTGGTCGCGGCCGATCAAGGAGTACCCGGACCTGAAAATCGCGCTGTCCGAGGGCGGAACGGGCTGGATCCCCTACTTCCTCGAGCGCGCCGACCGGACCTACGAGATGCACTCCGCCTGGACGCACCAGAACTTCAAGGGCAAGCTGCCCAGCGAGGTCTTCCGCGACCACTTCCTGACCTGCTTCATCAGCGACAAGGTGGGCGTGGCGCTACGCAACATGATCGGCATCGACAACATCTGCTGGGAAGCCGACTATCCGCACAGCGACTCGATGTGGCCGGGCGCGCCGGAAGAGCTGTGGGACGTACTGAGCATCAACAACGTTCCCGACGATGAGATCAACAAGATGACGCACGAGAACGCCATGCGCTGGTACTCGTTCGACCCGTTCACGCACATTTCGCGCGAACAGGCGACGGTCGGTGCGCTGCGCAAGGCCGCCGAGGGGCACGACGTGTCCATCAAGGCGAAGGGCCACGACAAGGACAGCCGGGGCGGCTCGTCCTTCGCGGAATTCGCGGCCAACGCGAAGGCCCTCAGCGGCAACAAGGATTAACGGTCCCGTTCCCGGGCGAGCAGACGCAGAATCGCACTGCGCGGGCCGCGATCGTGCGATTCTGCGTCTGCTCGCGCTTGATGGAGGTGCGCCAATGCCCAGCGCCGGAATGAACTTCGAGCTGACCGATGATCAGGAGCTGATCCGCCGGTCCGTCGCCGAGCTGGCGCGCAAGTTCGACGACCAGTACTGGATGGAAAAAGACCAGGCCCACGAATTCCCTTCCGAGTTCTATCAGGCCATCGCCGACGGCGGCTGGCTCGGCATGACGATCCCCGCCGAGTACGGCGGTCACGGCCTCGGGATCACCGAAGCCACCATCCTGCTGGAAGAGGTCGCGAAGTCCGGCGGCGCCATGAACGCCGCCAGCGCGATTCACCTGTCCATCTTCGGCATGCAACCGGTGGTGGTGCACGGCTCCGACGAACTCAAGGCGCGCACGCTGCCCAAGGTCGCCACCGGCGAGGTGCACGTCTGCTTCGGCGTGACCGAACCCGGTGCGGGGCTGGACACCTCGCGCATCACCACCTTCGCCAAACGCGACGGCGACCGCTACATCGTCA
Source organism: Mycobacterium sp. E3298 (assembly GCF_001666895.1). Taxonomy (NCBI): domain Bacteria; kingdom Bacillati; phylum Actinomycetota; class Actinomycetes; order Mycobacteriales; family Mycobacteriaceae; genus Mycobacterium; species Mycobacterium sp. E3298. The sequence goes on along the minus strand of NZ_LZJB01000017.1, from coordinate 9,687 downwards.
ACGGCCGCAAGGTGTGGATCTCCAAAGCCATGGAGTCGGACAAGATCCTGCTACTCACCCGCACCCAGAGCTACGAGGAAGTGTCCAAGAAGACCGATGGGATGACGTTGTTCATCACCGACCTCGACCGCAGCAGGGTCGACGTCCGCCCCATCCGCAAGATGGGCCGCAACGCGGTGAGCTCCAACGAATTGTTCATCGACAATCTCGAGGTTCCGGTCGAGGACCGAATCGGCGAGGAGGGCAAGGGATTTCAGTACATCTTGGACGGCCTCAACCCGGAGCGGATGCTGATCGCCGCCGAGGCGCTCGGCATCGGCCGGGTGGCGCTGGACAAGGCGGTGAAATACGGCAACGAGCGTGAGGTCTTCGGCCGGCCCATCGGCATGAACCAGGGCCTGCAATTCCCGCTCGCCGACTCGCTGGCACGCCTCGACGCCGCCGAGTTGATGCTGCGCAAGGCGACCTGGCTGTACGACAACGGCAAACCCTGTGGGCGCGAGGCGAATACCGCGAAATACCTGTGCGCCGACGCCGGCTTCACCGCCGCGGACCGGGCGTTGCAAACCCACGGCGGCATGGGTTACGCGGAGGAGTACCACATCACCCGCTACTTCCGCGAGGCCCGGCTGATGAAGATCGCGCCGGTCAGCCAGGAGATGATCCTGAACTTCCTGGGATCCAACGTGTTGAAACTGCCGAGGAGCTATTGACCGCGCCCGACGAGCACGTGCTGCTGTCCGAGGACCGCGACGGCGTACGCACGCTCACGCTCAACCGCCCGCGCCGCAAGAATGCGATCAACCCCGAACTGTGGATCGCGTTGCGGGACGCGCTGCAGGCCGCCGGCCACGACCGCGGCGTGCGCGCGCTCGTGCTCACCGGCTCCGGCGGCAGCTTCTGCTCCGGCGCGGACATCTCGGTCCCCGACGACATTCATCCGACCTACAAGCTGCAGCGTTTGACCGACGTGGCGCTGGCCCTGCACGAGCTTGCGATGCCGACCATCGCCAAGGTGGCCGGAGTGGCCGTCGGGGCGGGATGGAATCTCGCGCTGGGATGCGACTTCGTCGTGGCAACGCCGGAATCGAAGTTCTGCCAGATCTTTTCCAAGCGTGGTCTGTCGATCGACCTCGGCGGATCGTGGTTGCTGCCCAAACTCGTTGGCCTGCAACAGGCCAAGCGGCTCGCGCTGCTCGCCGAGACGATCGACGCCGAGGAGGCGCACGCGCTGAACTTGGTGACGTGGCTGGTGCCGGCCGCGGAGATCGACGCCTTCGTCGACGATCTCGCCCACCGGCTGGCGGCCGGCCCGCCGATCGCCCTCGCCCACACCAAGGCCCTGCTGAACGAGGGTGCGGACAGCACGTTGCGCGACGCACTGGCCAACGAGGCCCGCGCCCAGGTCGGCAATTTCGCGACGGCCGACGCGTCCGCCGCCTATGCCGCCTTCGCGCAGCGGCGGGAGCCGTCGTTTACTGGCCGGTGGGCGCTATCGAAATCCAAGGAAGCGGAGTAGGGAAATGCGGGAAACAGTCATCGTCGAAGCCGTGCGCACCGCGGTGGGCAAGCGCAACGGCGGCCTGGCCGGGATGCACGCCGCGGACCTGTCGGCCGTCGTCCTCAACGAACTGCTGGAACGCACGGGAGTCGGCCCGGAGATGGTCGACGACGTGATCTGGGGATGTGTGTCCCAGGTCGGCGACCAGTCCAGCAACATCGGCCGCTACGCGGTCCTGGCCGCCGGCTGGCCGGAGACCATCCCCGGGACCACCGTGAACCGCGCGTGCGGCTCGAGCCAGCAGGCGCTCGACTTCGCCGTGCAGGCGGTCATGTCCGGCCAACAGGACGTCGTGGTCGCAGGCGGTGTCGAGGTCATGAGCCGCGTCCCGCTCGGCTCGGCCCGGGCGACCGGCATGCCGTACGGCCCCAAGGTTCTCGCCCGCTACGACGACTTCTCCTTCAACCAGGGCCTGTCGGCGGAGATGATCGCCAAGAAGTGGGGTTTTTCCCGCACCCGGCTCGACGAGTACTCCGCCCAATCCCACGAACGGGCCGCGGCGGCCCAGGACGCCGGCGCGTTCACCGACCAGATCGTGCCGGTGTTCACCGGCGACGACACGGTCGTCGCCGCCGACGAGGGAGTGCGGCGGGGGACCACGGTCGAGAAACTCAGCGGACTCAAGCCCGCCTTCACCGAAGACGGCGTCATCCACGCGGGCAACTCCTCGCAGATCTCCGACGGCGCCGCCGCGCTGCTGGTGACGACCGCGGAGATGGCGGTCGAACTGGGGCTCACCCCGTTGGTGCGGTATCTGGCCGGCGCGGTGACCGGCGCCGATCCCGTCCTCATGCTCACCGGACCCATCCCTGCGACCGAAAAGGTGCTGAAGAAGGCCGGGGTCCCACTCTCCGAGGTGGGCGCGTTCGAGGTGAACGAGGCCTTCGCGCCGGTGCCGCTCGCCTGGCTCGCCGAGACGGGGGCCGAACCCGAGCGGGTGAACCCGCTCGGCGGCGCCATCGCTCTGGGGCACCCGCTGGGCGCATCCGGGGCCGTGTTGATGACGCGGATGGCGCACCATATGCGCGCCAACGGAATCCGCTACGGGCTGCAGACCATGTGCGAGGGTGGCGGGACCGCCAACGCCACCCTGGTCGAGCTGGTCCGCTAGCGACGGCGCCGCCGCGCGCCGAAAAAGGTCTCCTGCGTGACCCTTGTCGCAGCGGCCGAACTAACCTACTGTGTGTTCACTAGGTTGGTTCCGCCCGCCGATCGGCCGAAGGAGTCCGGTGCCCGACGCACGGCGTTACGACACGTTGCTCGCCAAAGGTGAGGACCGCAAGCAGCGGATCCTCGACGTCGCGCAACGGCTGCTCACCCGCAACGGCTGGCGCAGCACGACCCTGGCCCAGATCGCCGGCGAGGCCGGGGTCACCCCCGCGGGATTGCTGCATCACTTCGAGTCCAAAGAGCAGCTGCTGCATGCCGTCCTCGACGCCCGCGACCTCGACGACGACCTGCACGCCGACCGGACCGGTGATCTCTTCGCCCAGATCGCGCAGGTCGCCGACCGGTTCAGCCGGGCACCCGAACTCGTCGGAACGTTCACGGTGTTGCTGGTGGAGAACATCCTGCCCGACGCTCCACTGCACGACCGGATGCTGGCCCGGCACCGCGCCGCGACCGACATCGTCGCCGACCTCATCCGCCGCGGGCAGGCCGATGGCCGGTACCGGGCGGACGTCGACCCCGCCGTCAAGGCGGTAGAGATTCTCGCCTTCGTCCACGGAATGGAAACCACATGGTTGCTCGATCCATCGATACCGCTAACCGAGGTGTTCAAGCAGTACGCCGAGACGCTGGCGCGGGACTTCGCCCCGTAGAAGGGCCGCGCGAGGACATGAGATACCGGCTCGACGTGGTCGCGGGCACCGCGGTCGACGTGGTGCGGTTCGCCGGCGGCTGGCTCTTCGACCGGGCGATGGCGGGGTGGGACGTCACCGTGCTGCTGGCCGACGACGCCGGCCACGCCGACGACCGGCCGCTGGAGATCCTGGGCGCCCGGGTGGTCGACCTCGAAGACGCTTTGGCGTCGGTGGAGTCGCGTCCTCGTCCCCAGGCCCTGGCCGCCGCGGCTGACCTGTTCGGATGCGACTCGCGGGTACGGCAAGGGGTGCTGCAGGCCCTGGACCACGGGGTCACCGAGGTCACGCTGTGGGGGGAGACGTGGCCCGCCGAACTCGACGACAGCGTTGGCCTGGTGCAGCACCGGCTGAGCATGGCCGCCCGCACGTTCAAGGCCCAGGCCCTGGCCGCCGCCGCTCTCCCGGACAGCTCGATCGGTCAGGTCGAAACCTTCCGCAGCGGGCTGCTCGCATGGCCATCGGTGGCCGCCGACCTGATCCCCGCCGGCTGACGGGCAGTCGGCGCCCGCGCCCGCTCCGATGCCCCCTCGTTGACGACCACCAGGCCGTATGGAAATGTAATGCTCATCTGCGAGAGGCACGTTCTCACTAGCCGAGATTCAAGGAGCAGGAGATGGCGAACGAATTCTCCGAGTTGGACTTCTTCCGCGGCAGCGAGCTCATCGAGGACCCGTACCCCTACTACGAGGCGCTGCGCCGCCAGTGCCCGGTGACGCGCGAACCCCATCACGACGTCACGATGATCACCGGTTGGGACGAGGCTTGCGCGGTCCTCAACGACGCCGAGACTTGGTCCTCCTGCATCTCGGTGACCGGTCCGTTTCCCGGCTTCCCGGTGCCTCTGGAGGGTGACGACATCACCGAGCTGATCGAAAAGCACCGCGACGAGTTGCCGTTCAGCGACCAGCTGCCCACCCTCGATCCGCCGACCCACACCAACCACCGCTCGCTGCTGATGCGGCTGATCACCCCGAAGCGCCTCAAGGAGAACGAGGACGCCATGTGGGTGCTCGCCGACCAGGTACTCGACACGTTCCTCGCGCCAGGGCACGGCGACTGGATCAAGGGCTTCGCCGGCCCGTTCACGCTGCTGGTCATCGCCGACCTGCTCGGCGTGCCCGAGGAGGATCGCGACAAGTTCGTCAAGGGGATCCGCGACCATTCCGGTGGCGGCGTCGGGGGCACCAAGGGCTCGCTGGCGCACAGCCCGCTGGAATTCCTCTACGGTCTCTTCTCCGACTATGTCCGCGACCGCAGGCGCGAGCCGCGCGACGACGTGCTGACCGGGCTGGCCACCGCCACCTACCCGGACGGCTCGACGCCCGACGTCGAAGACGTGGCCCGCGTCGCCAGCAACGTCTTCTCGGCGGGCCAGGAGACCACCGTCAGGCTGCTTGGCGCGGCCCTGCAGACCCTCGGGGAGCGGCCGGACATTCAGGCTCAGTTGCGCAAGGACCGGAGCCTGATCCCCAACTTCATCGAGGAGTCGTTGCGGCACGAAAGCCCGGTCAAGGGCGACTTCCGATTGAACCGGGTGCCCGCCAACGTCGGGGGCGTCGACCTGCCGGCGGGAACCACCGTGATGGTCGTGCAGGCGGCCGCCAACCGCGACCCCCGCCGGTTCGACGATCCCGCCACCTTCGACCCGGCCCGCAAGAACGCCCGTCAGCACATCTCGTTCGGGCGCGGCATCCACAGTTGCCCCGGCGCCCCGCTGGCCCGCGCCGAAACACGGGTGGCGATCGAGCGCCTGCTCGACCGGACGTCGGATATCCGGATCGACGAGAAGGCGCACGGCCCGGCGAATGACCGCCGCTACCAATACGTTCCGACTTACATCCTGCGCGGCCTGACCGAGCTGCACCTGGAGTTCACGCGGACATGAAAGTCACCGTCGACGACCAGCGCTGCCGCGGCCACGGCGTCTGCACGACGCTGTGCCCAGAAGTCTTCAGCCTCACCGACGACGGCTACGCCGAGGCGATAGCATCCGACGTCCCAACGGAATTCGAAGCGGCCACCCAAGAGGCCATCGAGTGCTGTCCCGAGCAGGCGATCAGCAAAACCTAATCCAGTCAAGGAGATTCAGTGGCGAAAGGGTACGTCATCCTCACGGAAGCCATCAAAGATCCGGAGGGTATGAAGGCCTATGCGCAGGCGGCCGGTTCGGCGATGGCCGGGGCCACCATTCTGGCGGTGGACGCGGCTCCCCAGGTGATCGAGGGCAGCTGGCACGGCGACCAGACCGTCGTGCTGGAATTCGAATCGGTGGACGCGGCCCGCGCGTGGTACGAGTCCGAGGGCTACCAGAAGGCGGCGAAACTTCGGCAGGAAGCGGCGGACTGCAACGCCGTCATCCTTTCCGGATTCTGATCGCTACTCGCCCACAATCGAAATGGCCTGCCGCGGGCACTGACGAACGGCCTCGCGAACGTCGTGTTCGTTCTCCGGGGTGACTTCCTCCTGCAAGACGGTCAGCATGTCGTCGTCGCCGAGGAGAAAGATCTCCGGGTTGATGCCCATGCAGACGCCGTTGCTCTCGCAGAGCCCCCAATCGACTTCGATCTTCTTCGTCACCGCAACCCCCTTACCGAAGCACCTTGACGGGCACGTTCTTCCAGCCCGCGACGTTTTGCATGGTTACCCGTTTGCAGCCCGCCCAGTCCACCTCGTAGCGCGGCATGAAGTCGAGGAGCCGCTCGAGCGCGATCCTGCTTTCCATGCGTGCCAGCGCGGCGCCGAGGCAGCTGTGAATCCCATACCCGAGGCCAAGGTGCTGGGCCTCGGTCTGGTCACGCTCGATGTCGAACGTGTCGGCGTCGGTGAAGGCCTCCGGATCGCGGTTGGCTGCCGCGCCACAGAGAAACACCGGCTTGCCCGGAGGGATCACGCCACCGCTGACGTGCGCCTCTTTGAGCGTGTAGCGGACGTTGTACTGCACCGGCCCCTCGTAGCGCAGCAGCTCCTCCACCGCGCCCGGGATCTTGTCGCGATCCTCCTGTAGCTTCTGCCACTGGTCCGGGTGACGGGCGAAGATCACCGCCGCGTTGCCGAGCAGCTTGGTGACGGTCTCGGCGCCCGCTCCGCCCAAAAGGGTCGCGAACCCGCAGATCTCGATGTCGTCGAGCTTGCGTAGCTGGCCGTCCTCGCCCGGGACCTCGGCCGCGATCAGGCGGCTGATCATGTCGTCCTGCGGTTCCTGGCGGCGCTCCTGCACCAGGCTGAAGTAGTACATCGCCGTGTCGATGTTGGCCTGCATGCCGGCTTCGCTGATCTCGATCTGGCCGGGTTCGTGGGACAGGCTGGTGTCGATCCAGTGGCGCACCTGCTGGCGGTATTCCTCCGGAACCCCGGCCATCCTGGTGATGACTTCCACCGGGAACGGCCCGGAGAAGTCCTGGACCACGTCGAAATTCTCCGGGTCGGCGGCGCCCAGGTACTTGTCGATCACCTCGATGACGGTGTCCCGCTGCGATTGGATCGCCCGCGGGGTGAACGCCTTGTTGAGCAGGCTGCGCATGTGGCGGTGCTCCGGCGGATCCATGAAGATGATCGACTTCTGCTCGGGCGAGATGCCCCGGCGCACCATCGCCAGGTCGCAGCCGCGTGCCGAGGAATAGGTCTCGAAGTCTTTGAAAGCCGCCGCGACGTCTTCGTGGCGGGTCAACGCGTAGAAATCCTCTTTTTCGTCGTAGTACAGCGGCGCGTCCTCGCGCATCCGTCGATAGATGTCGAACGGATTGTTGTAGTAGTCCTCGGAGTACGGATCGAAGACGACCTTCGGTTTTGTCACTGAATCCTCCTCAGCGGCGAGGGCGGGCTGAAACCGTTACAGCCGAGTCGTTGACTGTAACGGTAACGGTAATACCTTCGTGACGAACCGGAAAGACCGAAACGCTGGCATCTCAAACCCCGTTCGAGACGCCGACGGCGTTGATCGCGTTATCCAGAGCGCCCAGTTCGCTGCCGGATTCCCTGGCGATGCCACGCACCACGCTGACGTCCTTCTGGACGAATTCACCGGCAACCTCGATGAACGACGCGACGGAACCGGCCGCCGCCGCGAGGCCGAGGACACGACTGGTTGCGCTGCCCTGCGCCAAGGCGGCCAACATCGTCGCTTCCGGCACGCCAAGTCGCTCACCCAATCGCACGGCCTCCGCGAGCAGCCCGATATGGCCCGCGAACAACGCGTTGTTGACCAGCTTCACCTTTTGGCCGGAGCCACGCGGGCCCACGTGGAGAACCGGGTCTCCGTAGCAGGCCAGCACCGCCCGCACCCGCGCCACGGCGTCCTCCGTGCCGCCCACGAACAGCGTGAGCCGGCCGGCCGCCACGTCGTGCGGGCCGCCGCTGACCGCGGCATCGATGACGTCGACGCCTTCCGCTTGTGTGGCGACCGCGTCGATCGTGTTCGGGCCGGCGGTGGTGTGCACCACCAGCGCCGACCCGGGAGGCATGGCGGACAGCAGCCCGCCGTGCAGGCATACGTCGCGCACCTGCTCGTCGGTGAACACGCAAAGCACCACCACGTCGGCGCGTGCACCCGCCTCGACCGGGTCACCGACCGCGCGCGCACCGAGCTGCTCGAGATCGCTTCGCTTTTCAGTGGTCCGGCCCAAGGCCCGGACGTCGTGTCCGGCCGCCACCAGTCGGGCCACCATGGGGCGGCCCATCCGTCCGGCGCCGACGAACCCGACCCTCACCTCGGATGCCCCATGAGGCCCAGCGCGGCGTCGGCCGCGTCCAGGACGGCGCCGCCGTTCGCGCCGGCTCGGTCGGCCAGGTCCACCACCAGGCGGACGTCCTTTTGCAGCAGCGTCCCGGCCACCCCGGCAAGCTGGTCCAGTCCGCCGATCCCGCCAAGGGCGTTGAGCGCGAAGCTGTTTCCACTGCTGCGCGAGACCACTTCGGTGAGACGGTCCGGGTCGACGCCGAGGGCGCGGGCCAGTGAGAGCGCGGTGGCCGCGGTGCCCAGGTGGGCGGTGAAGAGCAGGTTGTTGAGCAGCTTCGTGGTTTGACCGGAACCGAGCTCGCCGAGGTGCACGACCGGATCGGCATAGGTGGCGAAGACCGGGCGGCACCGCTCGACGACGTCGGCGTCGCCGCCCACCATCACCAGCAGGCGCCCTTCGGACGCGGCTCCCCCGCCCCCACTCACGGGCGCGTCGACCACCGAAATCCCTTTGGCCGCGGCTTGGTTCGCCAGTCCCCGGCAGGTGTTGGGATGCACGGTGCTGTGGATCGCGATGACACCACCCGGCTTCATCGCGGCCAGCACGCCGCCCTCACCCGACGTGATCTCCTCGATGTCTGCATCACCCACGACGCAGAGGCAGACCAGATCGCTGGCCGCGGCGAGCTCGGCCGGTGACTCGGCGATCTTCGCCGCGGTGTCGGCGAACGCCTCGAGGGTTGCGGGTCGGCGTGCCCACAGCGTCGTCTCGTAGCCGCCCTCGACGATCCGCCTCGCCATGGGGCCGCCCTGACTGCCCAGACCGATGAATCCGACCCTCATCCGGTGGCCTCTTCCGAACCCGATGCCGTCACGCATTCGTCGACGAACGCGAGGACCTCCGCGTGATAATCCGCGGCGGTGTGGCCGAGGCTGATGTTGTGCCCCGCCCCGGGCTGCCGGTGCACGGTGAAGCGCGGCGCGGCGGAGAACATCGCGGTGATCTGCTGCACCGCCGAATCGTCGGCCTGCCAGACCTTCTCGTGTTCGGCGATGCTGAAGTGGACAGGCACCCGCACGGCCGGGGCCAGCGTCGGGAAAGTCTGGCGCGCCCAGTCCGACACCATTTGGTCCTCATACGAAGGCGCAGAAGGGGACACCGTCGCGCCGCCGAGAACCTCGGGCGGATACAGGTGTTCCGGGCTCCACAGCAGCTCGCGCATGCCCGGTGGACGTCGTTCGCGGGTCGCCGTTTTGAGTATCTCCTTGGCGGCGGGGTGGTAGTGCCGACCGGTGCCGGCCAATTCGATGCCGAGCAGATCGGCACCGCGCTCGTCGGCGGCCATCCGCATCGTCAGCTCGCAGCCGCCCGAATGCCCCATCACGAACAGGCCCGCGCCCCTTGATCGTTCACCGATGATGCGCTCGACCGCACCGTACGCCAGGTTGACGCGCTGATCGCCCTCGGCCATCGCCTCCGGATAGGGCGCGGAGCTGCCGTAGCCCGGCCGGTCGATCGCCACCACGGTGAATCCGGCCGCCGCGCCGGTCCGCAACAGCGAATACGACGGATGCCCCGGACAGTC